>NZ_JAVXIY010000003.1:0-240711 GCF_036648155.1 Lactococcus sp.
CGAATTTTCTTCTTGCCATAATAAACCTTTCCACGATTTCTCTTAACTTTGTGTCTAGTTTATTATAACCTTTCCAAATGTCGGCAATTACTTTTATTTCTTTATTTTTTGGTTATGGTTCTCGTTTAGGATTAACTTGGCTTTGGCAACATAATTACTTACCAGCGGGTAGAAAACATATTGCATGGGTTTTTAGAAAAAAATATTTAAGAAAACAAAAAGAAATCATAGACCAAGTTCAAGAAATTTTGAACAGTGAGATGATTATAAATTCCGAACTTCCTAATGATTATATGAATACTAAAAGTCTTAATTATATTATTGATTGTTTGAAGGCGGGGGAAGTTAGTACCTTAGAAGGGGCAACAAATTTATTAGAATTAGAATCACGTGATTCTCATGTCTATCATCTGATTAAGACTGAAAAAAATACAATAACCAGAGCACAACTATTAATTAAAAATGATGAAGAGGAAAGGAGTTAAATGAATAAAATTAAAAAAAGAATTTTAGGATTGTTCTTAGTGATTTTTGCTATCGGAATTTTTCCAAATATTACGTTTAACCCTTTTTCTTCCAATCATGATAAAATATTTAATCAAAATAAAGTTTTTGCCGAAGAGATAAATCCAGTTGCTTCAAAAATAATGCCTACACCAAGTACTATTAAACAAGAGACTGTGACAATTAATTTTCTTAATGTAGATAACCCAGCAGTTAAAGTTCAAAAGTCTGAGATGATGACTGTTAATGTTGGAGATTATGTATGGGTTGGTCTAGAAACTCTACCAATGGCTTCAACAAAATCACTTCATCATATTTACTATATCCCGAAGATTTCAAACTATTCGTATCAATATGATGATGCAGTTACCCCACTTCTAGTAACTGAGAACTCAGCGACAAATGTAATCAATCTATACTATAAAAGAGATACTAGCCAGGTAACTATTAATTTCTTAAATTCGGATAATGTGCCTATTCAACCTTCTGAAACAATAACTGCTAATGTTGGGGATTACATTTGGATTGTCTCGCTTGGTGTAAATTCTGAACAAGAGAAATTTGGAATTCAATGGTACTTCGCGCCTGAACTTGATGGATATTCGTTTCAATCAGGAACTCCAATTAAAGTAAGCAAAGATTCAGGAAGTAATGTAGTTAACCTTTATTATGATACTAAGTACTCTTTTGAGTATGAATATGATAAGAGAACCCCTAATCAATCTTCTCCTTTGCCAGCCTCCTTTGTTGCAAAAAAAGATGATATAATAATGTCTAATCTTCCTGAGGGCTATTTCATTTCAGAAGTGATAGATAACAATGGAAAATCTTATGCAAATCCTGAAGTAGCGATTAGTCAGCAGCAAGATAGTAGTCCACAATCATTTAAAATCATTGTTTCTGCAAAACAAAGTAACTTAAAGCTCACGGTTAACAAACCAGAGGGTGGCGAATTTATAAAAGAATTTTCGGGTCTCTATGGAGAAATTTATCAAATACCAATTGATGAGATTTTAACTGCGAATGGGAAAATATATCACGTCATTATTAAAATTCATAAAGTTGATTGGAAAAATGGAATCACTAGAACAATAATTGAGGATCCTGAGGAGATTGCTTCATTATTAAAGGGAAATTTACTAGTCGGAAAATATGATAGTGCAACTACTTCAATAAGTATTTCTTATAAAGAAAAAGCTGCGATTATTCCAATTCCACCTGCTAATGGAAAAGGAGAGGATAAATCTCCACAAGTCCCTTCAAAAAATTCAGAGGAAAGGATAACTGAAAAGAAAGAAATCTCTCAGGTTTCCGTAAATCAATCCAAAGAAAAAGTGGAGGAGAAACCTAAACAATCAACTACTGTTCGGGCAAATGATTTACCAGAAAAACTATTAAAAGCTCCATTAGCACCTCCCCGTCCTTCTTTTCCGGCGACACAAGGTGTGATTGCGAATCGTTCAATAACAGATAATATTAATCAAAAAGCACATATTCTTAAATTAAGAATTGCTGGAGCAGCTGGTTTAGCGGCTGGGACAGCATCGGCTTATGGAATCTTACGTGCCTTAAAAATGATGTTGCAACATTTTGGAAAATTAAGCAATTTAATTAAATAAGAGTAAGTCATCTCTTATTCATTCCAATAAAAAAAACACCGTAAGGTGTTTTTTTTATTGTTAGGCATTTAAAACTTTTGATAAAAAGTCTTGTAAACGAGGATGTTTAGGAGTGTCAAAGAGTTCTTCAGGAGTACCATCTTCTAGGATTACTCCACCATCAGTGAAAATCACACGATTAGCAACTTTACGAGCAAAGCCCATTTCGTGAGTAACAATCAGCATTGTCATTCCTTCTTCGGCCAATTTTTGCATAACGGCTAGAACGTCACCAACCATTTCAGGGTCAAGCGCTGAGGTTGGCTCATCAAAGAGCATAACATCAGGGTTCATTGCGAGGGCACGAGCAATCGCAACACGTTGTTTTTGTCCCCCAGAAAGCATTTCTGGCATCGCGTCTTTTTTATCTACCAAGCCAACTGTTTCAAGAAGTTGCATGGCTTTTTCATTTGCATCATCTTTAGATAATTTTTTCAACTCAATTGGGGCATAAGTAATATTTTGCAAAACAGTCATGTTTGGAAAAAGATTGAAATGTTGGAAAACCATTCCAACGTTTTGACGAACGAGATTGAGATTTGTATTTTTATCAGTCAGGTTAAATCCGTCAATAATAATATCGCCAGAAGTAGCTGTTTCAAGCCCGTTTAAAGCTCTAAGAAAAGTTGATTTTCCCGAACCTGAAGGTCCAATGATGCAGACTACATCGCCTTTTTCAAATTTTGTAGTAATTCCTTTTAGAACTTCATTTTTTCCAAAAGATTTGTGAAGATCAGTGACTTCAATTTGAGTATTGATTCCCATGTTAGTATGTTCTCCTTATTTATTATTTCATTCTTTTTTCTACACGACGTCCAACCCACATCAAGAAGAGAAGAACAATCATGTAAACTAAACCAATTAATCCATAAACGCGGAAGGCTTGGAAGTTACGGGCCACGATGATTTGACCTGTTTGGAGTAATTCAACAAGTCCGATAACTGAAACCAATGTGGTATCTTTCAAAGTGATGATGAATTGGTTAATCAAGCTAGGAATTGTGATTTTAATGGCTTGAGGCAAGATAACCTTACGCATTGAAGTTAGGTATGTCACACCAAGTGAACGGCTGGCTTCCATTTGTCCAGAAGGGACTGCTTGGACACCAGAACGAACGATTTCTGCGATATAAGCAGAAGAGTTTAAGGTAAGGGCAATCACACCGGCCGTAAATTCATTGAGTGGAGATTGATGACCAGTAATGATTTGTAGAAGGTTAGGAATTCCGTAGAAGATAAAGATTGTTAACACTAAAAGCGGAATTGAACGGTTAAGGTCGACATAAATTCGTGCAATTGTACGAAGAATCTTGCTTGGAGCTACAGAGAAGAGTCCAAAGATAATTCCGACAATCATTGCTAGGATAAATGAGAGAACAGCAAGTTCAAGTGTAACGAGCAACCCGCGTCCGATTTGTTCCCAGTTGTTTTGCAAAATACCAAAGAAAGTATTTTCTTTTGCACTTGATTGAATGGTTTTAGCATCACTAGCTAAATATTTATCAATGATTTTATCATATTCACCATTGGCACGGAGATTAGCTAAACCATTATTAAACATTTCAATCAGTTCAGGATTGCTTCCTTTTTTAACGGCAAATCCATATTGACCGTCAGGGATTGGTTTAATTGGTGTAGTGAATTTTTGTCCTTGTTTAATGGCGTATTTGATGACAGGTTCGTCGTCCATTAAAGCATTGATAGAGCCGTTATTTAATGATGAATACATGGTTGTTGCATCAGTAAATGTTTTTACAGTATAACCGTATTCTTTTGCGTGAGCATTAAGATAATCGAAAGAGGCAGTACCGTTTTTAGCACCAAGTGTTTTACCTTTTAGGTCTTTCCATGATTTGATAGAATCATCAGTACTTGATGTAGCAATGGTTAAGTTGGATGAATAGTAAGGATTACCATAATCAAAAACTTGTTTACGGGCATCGGTAATTGACATCCCTGACATCATTCCGTCAGCATGACCAGATTGAACAGAGTCAACAGCTGCTTGGAAACCAATGAAATTCCATTTTAGTTTGAAACCTTGGTTCTTGGCGATGGCATTTAGTAAGTCAACGTCGATACCAGTGAATTGTTTGTTGTCATTTTGAAATTCAAAAGGGGCAAAGCTATTATCTGAGGCAATGGTATAAACATCTTTTTTCGGTGTTGCTTTTTTAGAAGCTGTTATTCCATATTTTTTCAGGATTTTATCATAATCTCCATTTGATTTCATTTCAGTCAATGCTTTATTGAAACCATCCACGAGCGTTTGGTTTTTGCCTTTCATCACAGCAAAACCATAACCTCCTGAAAGAGAGATAGAAGGGAAGTTTGTAGCTAAATCTTGACCTTGTTTCATAGCATAAGAGATAACTGGAACTTCATCCATTGCTCCTACGATGTTTCCTGAACTAAGTGCGGCAAACATATGAACACCATCAGAATAGGTTTTGATGGTATAGCCATATTTCTTTTGATTTTCTTGAAGCCAAGTTTGAGCGGCAGTTCCGTTTTTTGCTCCAACTGCTTTTCCTTTAAGTTCACTATAATCAGTAAGCTTAGAATCTTTGGTAGTCGCAATAGTTAGTGCAGATGTATAGTAAGGATTAGAAAAATCAAAAGTGTCTTTACGTTCATCGGTGATTGTCATTCCAGCAATTACACCGTCTACTTGTCCAGCTTTGAGATTTTGAAGTGCAGCATCAAAACCTGGGTAAGACATTTCTAATTTCCAATCATTGATTTTTGCAACTTCTTGCATAATATCAACGTCGATGCCTACCCATTTTTTCTGACCATTTTGAAATTCAAATGGTGCATAAGAGCTATCAGACGCGATTTTGACAGTCGTCTCGGCCTTGACCGAAGGCGCTACTAGGAAAGCTGTAACAGTGGCAAACATGAGTGCCAGAGCGAAAAATAATTTCTTCATTATGTCTCCTTGAATATGAGATTTGAACTTATCCCTTAATATAAAAAAATGAAATTAAAAAAATGTTCTTCTGAATAAAAATCGGAATAACATTCTTTTAGTTTCCTATATTTAGGAGACAAGCTCAGTTTATTTTATTCTGGGAAAATTATATCACAAAAATTGTCTAGAATCAAGTTGATGTTAGGTTTTCTGACATTTTGAATTTGTGAAATTTGAGAGTTCTCTGATAAAATATAAGAAAGTTGTTATTGTCAAAAAGTCCTTTTTGTTGTAAAATTGAACGAGTGCTTGATAGAGATATTTATGTATTCTATTTAAGTAAACAGAACTACTGTAAGAATTTTTAACTTTTGAAAAGGAATATTATGTTTGTACAACTTTCGATTTTTGGTTTCTTTAATGAATGGATGGCGAATTTTGCCCAGATGCCTAATGGTCATATTTGGATTTATGTTGTTTTAGGAGCGATTATCTTTATTGAAACAGGTTTAGTAATTTTTCCCTTTTTACCTGGGGATTCAATTTTGTTTTTCGTTGGTTCATTGGCGGCGATGTCAAACGGAAAATTATCAATCGGTTTACTTATTTTAGTGATGGGGATTATTGCCTTCGTTGCTAATCTATTGAATTATGAAATTGGACGACGTTTTGGCGATGTGATTCCAAAACATAAATGGCTTTCTCGCTTTTTAAAACCAGAATATATGGAAGAAGCTCATCAATTTTTTGAAAAATGGGGTTCTTGGGCAATCTTCTTAGGACGATTCATGCCAATCATACGGACGGTTGTTCCTTTTACGGCTGGTGCTGGGAAAATGCCGCATAAAAAGTTTATCTTTTTTAACTTTATCGGTGGATTTGCTTGGGTTATTGTCGCTTTGGGGGCAGGTTATCTATTTGGCGGAATTCCATTCGTTAAAAAACATTTTGAAATCATTATGATTGCGATTGTTTTTGTTTCATTATTGCCAGCGATAATTGGAGTTTTAAAGCGCGTTCTTAGAAGTCGCAAGGAAGCTTAACTTTATGATAAAATAGGACTTACAAAATTGTCAGTCCTTTTTTTATTGAATTGACAATTCAAAAACAAGAGAAGTTACTGACGAAGCCTTTAGCACCTGCTGGAAGAACAATCAAGTTCTTTGAGTGGGAGCTTAGGACATGACCAAAACGTTTGTCAGTAATTTTGGAGAATCTTTATGAAAATTGACGGTTACACGCGGATGGCTGCTGTGGTGGCAAACCCTATTAAACACAGCTTATCTCCTTTTATTCATAATTTGGCCTTTGATTTAACTGATGAAAATGGCGTTTATTTAGCTTGGGAAGTTGAGTCTAAAAAATTAGCGGCTATTGTTGAAAATGTTCGTAATTTGGACATGTATGGTCTGAATATCTCTATGCCTTATAAAGGTGAAATTATTAAATTTATGGATGAATTGAGCCCAGCGGCCGAACTAATCGGAGCGGTCAATACGGTAGTTAATCATTCAGGAAAATTAATCGGACATAATACTGATGGAATCGGATTTTTCAACAGTTTAAAAAAATATGATTTTAAGATAGAAAGTAAACAAATACTTGTTCTTGGCGGCGGTGGAGCAGCGATTGCCCTTATTGCTCAAGCAGCTTTATCAGGAGCTAAAAAAATAGTAGTGGCGGCGAGAAAATCTGCTTCTTATGGCCCTTTAAGTGAGAAACTGGCAAAGCTGTCAGCAAAAACAGGAGTAGAAATTTTACTGACAGACTTATCTGTAGCTGATAGATTACAAAAAGAGTTAAATCAGACAGATTTATTAGTGAATGCAACTTCTGTCGGAATGGACGGGGTGTCTTTTCCTCTAGAAAAAAGCTTGCTTCTTCCTGACAAACTCTTGGTGGTGGATGCTATTTATAAAGTAAGAGAAACACCATTTTTACGCTGGGCCAAAGAGCAAGGAGCACGAACAGAAAATGGGCTCGGTATGCTCATTGGACAGGCGGCGGAAAGCTTTTATTTATGGACAGGCAAAGAAATGCCTGTGGACAAAATTACATTAGAAATGGAGAGAGAAGCATGAAATTAAATGTAAATCTACCAGACCATCCCTATGATGCCATCATTGAAAATGGGGCCTTGGCTAATATAGGAAATTGGGTTTCTTCATTGTGGAAAAAGCAAAAAATTGTCTTGATTTCGGATAATCATGTCAACGGGCTTTATGGTCAGAAAGTTGTTGACCAACTTGAAAAATCAGGTTTTGAAGTAGAAACTTTTGAATTTCCAGAGGGTGAAGCCAGTAAAAATTTACTGACAGCCGAAAAAGCTTGGAATTTTTGTGCTGAGTTTGGACTGACACGTTCTGACGGAATTATTGCACTCGGTGGTGGAGTGACAGGTGATTTAGCTGGTTTTGTTGCTTCAACTTATATGCGTGGCATTCATTTCTTACAAATTCCAACCAGTTTAACCGCGCAAGTTGATAGTTCTATTGGCGGGAAAACAGGGATTAACTCTAAAATGGCTAAAAATATGATTGGGACTTTTACACAACCAGATGGGGTGCTGATTGACCCTGAAGTTCTGCAAACGCTCGGTCAAAGAGAGTTCCGTGAAGGACTGGGAGAAGTCATCAAGTGCGCCCTAATTGCTGATAAAGACCTGTGGAATTTACTGACAGACCTGTCAGCCAAAGAGCTACTGGAAAATTTTGTAAAAATTGAAGAAATTATTTATCGTTCTTGTGAAGTAAAACGAAAAGTGGTTGTTGATGATGAGCTTGATAATGGCGTGCGACTTTATCTAAATTTTGGACATACGATTGGGCATGCTGTCGAAAATACGGCGGGTTATGGAAAAGTCATGCACGGCGAAGCCGTTGCCATTGGGATGGTACAAATCAGTAAAATTGCTGAGAAAAAAGGTCTAATGCCTCTCGGAATTACTGATAAAATCCGAAAGATGGTCAAAAAATATGGTTTGCCTGATGACTATCAACCTTGGGACGAGGCGCTTTTGTTTAAAGCGCTCACTCACGATAAAAAAGCGCGTGGAACAATCATCAAAACAGTTATTGTCCCTGAAATTGGCACTGCCAAAATCAATGAAGTGACTTTTGAAGAAATGAAAGAATATCTCAAAAAATAAGTTGATTTAATTGAAAGAAAAAATCTTTCTAAAAAATACAAAATGTGGTAGCATTGAAAAACTCCCAGCTTAGATAAAAAAGCTGTTAAAACACTTAATTATAAGGAGAAACGATGTATATTTACCTAGCTTTTGCTTTAGTTGGTGGATTTTTACTTGCTAATCAAAATCCAATCAATGCGGATTTACGCAAAATTGTGGGCTCACCATTTTTAGCTTCGGGCATTTCCAATTTTGTGGGTTCAATTTTTTTAGGAATCATTACTTTAGTCACGACACAAGAACTTTTTCCAAGTTTTCAATTTGTCAGCAATCACCCAGCTTGGCTTTGGATTGGAGGGATTTTTGGAGGAATATTTCTGACTTCCAATGTCCTATTATTTCCTAGATTAGGGGCTGTTCAAACCGTAATTTTGCCAATTTTGGGCCAAATATTGATGGGGACATTCATTGATTCTTTTGGTTGGTTTCACGCGATGCAACTTCCAATGACTTTGATGCGTTTTATGGGAATTGTCATTACTTTAATTGGGGTCATTATTGCGGTTGTTCTACCAAATTTAAAAGAAAAAGAAGCCGAAAAGCCTAAAGGTAATTTGCTGGGTTGGCGAATTTGGGGAGTCATCGTCGGGGCAATGTCAGCTGCACAACAAGCCATTAATGGCAGACTAGGAGTCTTGCTTGGAAATACCGCACAGGCAGCTTTTGTTTCTTTTCTTATCGGATTTTTAGCCATTTTCATTGTGTCACTTTTTGTAGACCGCCGATTGCCGAAAATTTCAGATTTGAAAAAAGCAAAACCATGGAATGGAATTGGTGGGTTTTTAGGGGCTTCATTTGTCTTTGCAACAGTCGTTGCTGTTCCACAAATCGGAGCCGGTTTAACAATTATGATGGGCTTAATCGGACAAATTCTCGGCAGTATGCTTGTTCAACAATTTGGCTGGTGGCGTTCAAATAAATATCAAATTCAAGTCTGGCAAGTGATTGGAATTTTGGTCATGTTAGCAGGAATTGTATTTATTAAATTTTTATAATGTAGCTAGTAATATGGAAAAGGGGTTCACGCTCACTAACTTCCTGCTCCTATTAAGAGCGAATGAAGCGTAGGATAGCTTGCCAGTTTACTGGCTTACAGATATGCTAGTTGCTCCACCTAGAAATGATAATTTTCCGCTGAGTGAGTAATAAGGGATCTAGGAAGTTCGCCATAGTGACTTCCGTGCTGAGCCTTCATGCTTTAGCGTGATATAAGTGATACTTATAAAAGAACTTAGAAAAAATTGGGGATAATCAATAAAAAATGTTTACTCAAAAATCATTTGAAATTTTTAGTATAGATGGCTTGGAAGCTAGAATGGCCGAAATTCGTTCGGAAATTCAGCCTGTTTTTTCGGAAATTGGGCAAAAGTTACTGACAGAACTGTCAGCAAAAATTTCAAATCAAGAATTTTACTTTCATATTGCTCAACATCGTAGAAGAACAGCGAATGCTCCAGAAAATACTTGGTCAGCAATTTCAACTAAAGCCCGTGGTTATAAAATGGAGGCCCATTTTCAATTAGGAATCTGGGAAGATTATGTTTTTATTTATTTATCAATGATTGACCAACCTAAAAAGCAAAAAGAATACGCTGAATTACTGACAAATCTGTCAGTAGAAAAAATGTTGACAGAAGATTTCATCATCTCAAAAGACCATACAAAAGCAGAAGTTTTCCCTCTGTCAGCATTTTCAGAAGCAGCTGAGCGTTTAGGGAAAGTAAAAAAATCAGAATTAGAAATTGGACGTCTTTGGCCTAAAGAACGATTTGATGGCAAAGAAGATTCCAAAATCTTAGCAGAAATGTTAGAAACAATTGACCAACTTTTGCCGATTTATCAAAAGTTAATGGAGGTCTAATCTAATGACGACATTTATTTGGGATTTAGACGGAACACTAATTGATAGTTATGATGTTTTTTTAGAAGCTTTGTCAGAGTCATTTGCAAACTTTAAGCTACCATTTGACCGGCAAACAGTATATAATTTTATAAAGGAAGAATCAGTTAATTCATTACTCGAAAAACAAGCTGTTTCTTTTGAAAAAATCAAAGAAGATTTCACAAAAAATTCGACATTTAAAAATGACAAAATAAAATTAATGGTAGGTGCTAAAGAAGTTTTGGACTGGACTCAAAAAGAAAACATTCAAAACTTCATTTATACTCACAAAGGCAAAAATGCCTTTGATTTACTCAAACAACTTGGAATTTCGTCCTATTTTTTGGAAGTTGTTACCTCTGAAAATAATTTTAAAAGAAAACCAAATCCTGAGGCAATCAATTACTTAGTAAAAAAATATAATTTAAAGACTGATGAAACCTACTATATTGGTGACCGAAAATTGGATATTGAAGCCGCGCATAATAGCGGTCTTGGCTCAATCAATTTTCTTTCGTCAGCAAATTCACAAGAAATAAAAAAATTGACAGATATTATTGAAATTTTTGAAAGAAAATAAAAGATAAATTACTATAATTGGAGGTATAATATGCGTTACTTTACAGCGGGAGAATCCCACGGACCAAGACTTACAGCAATTATTGAAGGAGTACCAGCTGGACTTTCTTTGTCAGCGGAAGATATTAATATTGAACTAAAACGACGCCAAGGAGGCTATGGACGTGGTGGACGTATGAAAATTGAGTCTGACCAAGTTGAAATTACCTCTGGAGTTCGTCATGGAAAAACAATTGGTAGCCCGATTACGCTCAACGTGACAAACCGTGATTTTAAAAATTGGGAACAAATTATGGCAGCCCAAGATGTTGAGGATAAAATCAAAAAACAACGCCGTTTGACTAAACCACGTCCTGGACATGCTGATTTAGTTGGTGGAATGAAATATGAATTTGAAGACTTACGAAATGTTTTAGAACGCTCATCTGCGCGTGAAACAACAATGCGTGTTGCGGTTGGAGCTGTAGCTAAAAAACTTCTTCATGAATTAGAGATCGAAGTAGCCAACCATGTGGTCAACTTTGGTGGAAGAGAAATTTCAAGTCCAGAACACTTAAGTGTTCAAGAAATTCGCGAAACTGCTGGCCTAAGTGATTTATCTATCTTTGATGAAAGTCAGGCCGAAGACTTACGGACTTACATTGACAAAATCAAAAAAGCGGGCGATACAATTGGTGGAATCATTGAAACCAGAGTCGAAGGAGTTCCTGCTGGACTTGGTTCTTACGTACAATATGACAGAAAACTTGATGCAAAAATTGCGGGTGCAGTCGTTTCCATTAATGCCTTTAAAGGGGTTGAATTTGGACTTGGATTTGAAGCAGGAAAACGTCCAGGGAGTCAAGTAATGGATGAAATTATCTGGTCTGAAAACAAAGGCTATACTCGTTCAAGCAATCAATTAGGTGGATTTGAAGGTGGAATGACAAATGGCGAACAGCTCATTGTTCGTGGAGTGATGAAACCTATCCCGACGCTCTACAAACCACTGATGTCTATTGATACTGAAAGCCACGAACCTTACAAAGCTAGTGTCGAGCGTTCTGATCCAACCGCACTTCCTGCTGCAGGTGTGGTAATGGAAAATGTCGTTGCAACGGTCGTAGCTCAAGAAATTTGTGACAAGTTCAATTCTGATACCATCAATGAGTTGAAAAAAGCACTGGTTGACTACAAAAAACGTTTATCAGAATACTAAAAATTAAAAAGCCTATTAAGGCTTTTTTTGTATTCAAAAAAAAGTAACTTACGAATTTGTAAGTTTTCAGACCGAAATTTCTTGTTACAATAAATTTATCAAGAAAACATAAGGAGAACACAATGAAAAAAATACTTTTTGGAATAATCGCACTCATCTTAGTAGTCGGTGGAGCAGGATTTGCTTGGTATAAAGTCAGCTACGGCGGTGGAACTTATTATGTACAAATTACCAAAGACGGAAAAGAACAACAGGATACAGCAAATGGTCAAAAATATACAAGATATTCATATCAAATGAATGCTTATAAAAAAGACGGTAAAGAAAAGAAAGTTGAATTTACGGCAGACCATAATCTTCGTAAAGAAGCTTATTTGGAATTAAAAGTTAATTCCGTTAAAGGTGTCACTTCATGGGAAGAAGTAAAAAAAGCAGAAGTTCCTAAGGAAGCACTCAAGAAAATTAATAGCAACTCATAAACCTAAGATTCAAAAAGAAAGCAGGAGAAAGAACCATGACATTTTTACAAATCAACCTTACGCTAATGACAATTACAGTAATACTTGCCACGTTAATGGGCTCTTGCTTACTTTATACGATGAAGACTATGAGAGCACGTCTAGCTAAATTAAACGAAAATAATCAAACAGAAAGATAAGTATAGGAGAAAATATGTTACTCGAAGTAAAACATCTCAAAAAAGTTTTTAAAACAAGATTTTCAAAAGAAGAAACAACTGCTCTAGTTGATATTGATTTTGGAGTAGAAGAAGGCGAATATATCGCGATAATGGGAGAATCTGGTTCAGGTAAAACGACCTTGCTGAATATCTTATCAACCCTAGAAAAACCAACTTCTGGACAAGTTCTTTTAAATAAAGAAGACATTACAGCCATTAAAGATAAAGAAATTTCCGCATTCAGACGTGACCATCTCGGCTTTGTATTCCAAGATTTTAACCTACTAGACACGCTTAATGTCAGAGATAATATTTACCTTCCGCTCGTTTTATCAAAATCAAGCGTAGAATTAATGAAGAGTAGACTAAAAGTTCTCGCTCCAAAACTTAATATTGAAAATCTCTTAGAAAAACAACCTTTTGAGCTTTCAGGTGGTCAAAAACAACGTGTAGCTGTGGCTCGGGCATTGATAAGTCAACCTGATTTAGTACTTGCCGATGAACCTACAGCGGCTTTGGACTTCAAAAACTCAGAAGATTTGCTCAATCTTTTTGAGGAAATTAATGACAGTGGTCAAACCATTATCATGGTAACTCACTCAAGCTTAGCTGCGAGTCATGCTAAACGTGTTCTTTTTATCAAAGATGGTGTCCTCTATCATCAACTCTATCGAGGTGAAAAAACCTCTACGGAGTTTGCCAAAGAAATCACACTTTCAATGACCGCATTCCTAGGGACCTCAGAAGAAGAGGAGGGATCATTAAATGCTTAGTTTAAAGCTTGCGGCCAATAATATTAAAAAAGGTTTTAAAAGCTTTGCTCCATTTTTAATGGCCTCAATCACGATGTTTGTCATGATTTTCGTTACTGCATCCATCGCTTTATCTCCTTCAATTCATAAGTTGAAAGGAGGAGAAGCCCTTTCGCAAATTATGGGCTTTGCCTTAATTGTTTTATCTATTTTTGCAGTACTTATTCTAATCTATAGCTATCGTTTCCTTCAAACTCAACGTTCACGAGAATTTGGACTCTATGATATTCTTGGTTTTGGTAAAACGAGAATTGTTGGTGTAGCCTTTTTAGAATTGATTTTGAGCTATCTCATTACCATAGTCGCTGGAACAGTTTGTGGGATTGCATTTTCAAAATTTCTATTTTTGATTTTTGTAAACATGATTGGTGGAAATTATTTTAATCTAGTCATTAGTCCTACGGCGATTATCTTACTTGCTTTTCTCTTTCTTATTTTCTTTTTAGTCTTAATGATGATTGGTGTTTGGATTATCTGGCGCTCTTCAAGTTTAGACCTTTTAAGAGAAGAATCTAAAGGGGAAAAAGAACCAAAATCAAATCTATTTTTTGCAATTGCTTCAGTAATTCTTCTGGCTGCTGGTTATTACATTGCCTTAACTGTCGATAACCCTATTTCAGCCCTAATGAAATTCTTTATTGCTGTTTTACTTGTAATCTTTGGAACTTACCTTTTCTATATCAGTTTCACTGTGTGGTATCTGAAATTAAAGAAAAAACGCGCAAGTTATTATAAACCAAATAATTTCATCACAACGAGCTCAATGCTTTACCGAATGAAAGCCAATGCTGTTGGGCTTGGGAATATCACTATCTTATTATCGATGACGATTGTAACAGTCGTTATCAGTTGGGGAGTTTTCCTTGGAACAGAAAATGTAGTTAAAACATTTTACACAAGAGAAGCTCAAGTCTTCACTGTTTCCCCAAATGAAAACAGACAAGAAGATATTGAACGGATTAAGAGCGCTGCAGACAGTAAAAAGATAGAGATAAAAAATATTTCTGACCTATATTTTGTCCAAGATTTAGCAGTAGACAGACAAGAAACGGCTAATGATAAATTTGCTACATCAACTAAACAAGGGGTTATGTTTGACAAGAGTACTTACTACGCAACTTTAACAACTGCTCAAACCCTTAAATCTTTAGGAAATAAAGAGATTCCTACTTTAAAAGATGACCAAGTTTTAGTTGTAAATTTAGCTAAAAATAATAAAAATAAAACCTCAGAGAACCAATTGCAGTCACTTCAATGGTATGGTGATAATTACCAAGTTAAAGATACCCTTAAAACAGTTAAAGACTTTCCAGCGAGTGGTGTTACAACGATTTCTTCTAAAGTGATGATGATTGTCTTTGCGAATGACCAAGCCTTTGACAAAGCGCTTGCTAATTATAATAAAGTAATTAGTGCCGGGCAAGAATTTTCAAATCTTGCTTCATCATCAATCATTTTTGATATTAAACCTGTTGATGAAAAAAGATTTACTAAAGCTTTCAAAGAAGAGTTTAATGATAACAAAGATTTAACAATCTCTTATCGTAGTGAAGCTTTGCAAGACCAACGTGCTAATGTTGGAGGTTTAGTTTTTGTTGGATTTGTTTTAGGAATTAGCTTTATTCTCGGAGCAGCTCTCATTATTTACTACAAACAACTTTCTGAAGGGGCACAAGACAAACGCTCATTCAAGATTTTACAAGAAGTTGGACTCTCAAAAGAAGAAGTTCAAAAAACAATCAAATCACAAGTTCGTATGATTTTCTTCCTCCCATTAGTGATTACAATCTGCCACTTTGCAGGTGCTTATCTCATGGTTGAGAAAATAATCATGTTGTTCGATATTAATGACCGTTCGGCTATTCTGACAATTTCATTAGGAACCATTGCGATTCTTGCTTTGATTTATTATCTTATTTATAAAGCGACAAGTCGTGTTTATTATAAGATTGTTGAAAGATAAAAAGGAAAACAGGCACTTAGATAGGCCTGTTTTTTTTATATCACCTCAATATAATTTAAAATGATAACTCAAAAATCATGATAAAAAATAAAACATTCTTAAAGGATTGAAAAGCGGATAAATAATTTAAAGATACAACTTTGGAATATTTAGATTACTTAAATGTAAATATTGACATAAAAATGAATTAATTATATAATTGGCATAGCAATTTGGAAAACTACTAAATTAAATCCTTATGAAGCAAAAGAGGCTCTTTCATAAGGAGCAAGATCAAAATTCCAAAGCTAATCTAACCAACGAGGATTGCCTATGAAATACATCAGCATTCATGAAAAAGATTATGTCGCAAAACAGCAAAAACTCGCGAAGTCAGCCGAAAAAAAGACCTCGCATTTTCGCGCATGGAAAGTCGGGAAGTCATGGCTCTATGCTGCAGCAACTTTGACCTTAGTCTTGTCAAACACTCAGCTTGCTCAAGGGATTGTCGTGTCTGCGCAAGCGATAAAGTCCCTCGCCCAAGAGGAAGAACCAGTCGCAAATGCTGACGATTTGACCCCACCCCTTCAGTCTTCAACGACGGTCAATGACAGCTCACAAACGCAAGGCACGTCGCCAACCATCTCCAGCACTAACAGCACATTGGGTCCTGACCACACTGCTGGCGTTTTAGATGATGCTACAGGTGCTTCATCCTCATCAGGTTCTACAAATATGAGCTATGGGTCATTAGTAACGACAGGCTCAGACTCTGGAGCGACAGGGAACTCTACTCAGGTTACAGGAACTTGGGCAAGCTCACAGTCCACAGGATACAATGGGAATGCTTCGGGCTCTTTCGAGTCTGGTTCGGGTCAAACCTTGAGTTCTTCAGGTTCGGCAACTACATTTACTACAAACCCCAACTACCCAGGCTGGATAGGTACGGCTATCACAAGCTCAGGCTCATCAGGCTCCTCTTTTGCTGGTTTAGGAACTGGAAATGTGGATATCAACTTTTCTTCTAATCAAACCGGAAGTGCAATCACAGGAATCTCTAATAACCCAACTTCGCCAACTCTGACGGTTACCTCAACAGACACAAACGGCTCAACAGGGACAGCCACCACTCAACTTACTGCGCCAGCAACAACAGGCTCAAGTATTACATCATCAACAGGTTCGACCAGTTCAGGGGTTACCTTTACCCTTGGTTCTTCGTCAGGTTCGACACTCTCCTACATCGCAACGGGTTATACAAATTCAGATGCACCTGGTTATTCCTTAAATGACGGTGGATGGAATAGGAACCAATATTCCGGTTTTGTGGCAACAGGAACGACACTTTCAGGCGCCACAGAGCAGACAGGTGCGACAGGTTCTTGGACAACGGCAACCACAGCGACCGCCTCATCGACCATCAGTACCGCTTCGACCTTGACAGCACAACCACCGACTGACTCGACAAGTAGCAGCGATACCTTGGGTGGCGAAACCAACGCCACAGGCACGACCAGCTGGACCCACTCGAGCTGGACTTACTGGGCAAGCTCAGGCACGACCGCCTCAAGCGGCTCAACCGTCAACTCCACCTTCACAGGCTCGACCGCCTCATCAGCGACCATGGACAGCGATGGCAACTGGGTTTACGGCGCACCGACTGATACAGCGGCGACCGCTACAACGCAAAACTCCGAAGAATCCTCAGGCTCTTGGGGATTGACCGCTGAGTCCTCGACCGCATGGTCTGAAGCGACAAACATTACAACAGTGACAGAAACTTCATCGAGCACCAACTCGACCAGTACGACCGGTTCGACAAACGGTCCTTCAGGCTCAAGCTTTACCTCAAGCACATCACAAAACTCAAATTCGACAGGTACGACGAACAGTTCGTCATCTTCTAGCTCTACTGGCTCGACTTGGACGACAGGCTCCACAGGTACGACCAACTCAACCTTTAGTTCTACCTTCTCAACAGCCAGCTCAACCACGAACTCAACAGGAGGTACAGGCACAACAGCCAGTACATTGTCTAGCACAGGCACGACAGACTCTACCTTCTCATCGACAGGTACGACTGGGACAAGTTCAAGTGTCAGCAGTGGTTGGTCCGAAGCGACAAACACAGGTATTACCATCACCAATAGTTCAAGTTCAAGCAGTACAGGTGTGACATCCAACTCGACTGGACCAACAAGTTCAACAGGCACCTCAAATTCATCAGGTTCAACGTGGACAAACACCTACTCATCAGGGACATCTAGCTCTTCGTGGACTTCTGGGACGACTTTTAGTACAACTTCTAGTGAAAGTTCTGCTACCACGAACTCAACAGGAGGCACAGGGTCAAGTACTTGGACAACACAAACAACGGGTTCAACAAGTACCACAGGTTCAAGTAGTAATACATGGGTAAGTTCTTCGACAGGCTCATCCTCTATTCCACCTACTAGCCCGACGAACTCGACAGATTCAACTCCACCGACAACTCCGACGAATCCAACGAATCCGACGAATCCGACGAATCCAACGAATCCGACGAACCCAACAACTCCGACGAATCCAACAAACCCAACGAATCCAACAACTCCGACGAATCCGACGAATCCGACGAACCCAACAACTCCGACGAATCCAACAAACCCAACGAATCCAACAACTCCGACGAATCCGACGAATCCGACGAATCCAACGAATCCGACGAACCCAACGAATCCAACAAACCCAACGAATCCAACAACTCCGACGAATCCAACAAACCCAACGACTCCGACGAATCCAACAAACCCAACGAATCCGACGAATCCAACGAATCCGACGAATCCAACGAACCCAACAGGTTCGAGTTCAACTCCGACAAATTCGACCGGCACGACAGGTTCCAGCTCAACACCAACGAATTCAACCGGCACGACAGGTTCCAGCTCAACACCAACGAATTCAACCGGCACGACAGGTTCCAGTTCAACGCCAACGAATTCAACCGGTACGACAGGTTCCAGCTCAACGCCAACGAATTCGACAGGTACAACAGGTTCAAGCAGTAGTCCGACTACTTCTACAGGAATGACGACAATGGTGAGCAATAAAACGCCATCTTCGTCAGGCGCTGTTTTGCCAAAAACCGGAGATAATTCCTTAGATAATACGCTCACAATGGTTGGTGGTGCAGCAGTCATTGCGACAGCCGCAGGATTATTGTTTAAAAAACGCAAAGAAAAAGGTAAATTTAAGAAAAATTAAATTTGTATAAAAAAGAAAGCTCTCCAAAAAGGAGCTTTCATTTATGAGAGGAAAATATGGCAACAGAAGAAGAACGTCTAAAAAAACATAACGATGACCCAGATTTTTTATCTTTGGTACGCGCCGCCGATGAAATGTATATGCGCAATGCAAATAAAGCCAATCATGTTTCTTTGAAACGTGCGATTGAACTTTATCAATCAGCATTTAGCTATCTTGATGATAGTTTTGAGTTTGATAATTGCGAGCTTTATCGTAAAATCGGTGATTGCTACTATGCGATGGACGATATGGACAAGGCGCGAGTAAATCTGGAAAAAACCTTAGATTATTCAACAAGCAATGCGAGCATTTATATGCGTTTGGCAAGTATTTATTACTCTTTTGACCAAGATAAGGGCATTGAGTACAACGACCGCGCCTTTCAGTTGGATAATAACTTCTCAAACTATGGCGGACGAAATTTCCTGACAATCAAGACAGATGCTTATACACAATTAGGAATTAAAAATAAACTCGAAGAGTATGCCAGCGATTGGCCAATGAAATTTCAAGCCAATGGTACAGTCTATACTTATGAAAAACCTGCAGATGCCCAAGCACGCAAAGAAATGTTAAATAAAAAATTGCGGATTGGTTACATTTCATCAGACTTTTATAATCATACGATGATGAGTTTCATCCTGCCTTTGTTGGAACACCATGATACAAAAAAATATGAGATTATCTTATATTCGGCGGTTGACCGTCAGTATGATGATACGACAACACGAGTTATGGCTTGTGGCAATCGTTTTGTGGACGTAAGCAAGTTAAATAATTTTGATTTGGCCAAGCGGATACATGATGATGAAGTCGATATTTTAGTGGATTTGGGCGGGTTTACGCATAATCGTAGCTTCGCGATGCTTTTCAAACCCGCACCAATCCAAGCACAGTATATGGGCTTCCTCAATACTTATGGTTTCAAAGAAATTGATTATATCATGTGTGATGAGTTTACGATTCCAAAAAATAAAGCGGATTTATATACTGAAAAACCTTTGTATATCGAAGCAGGAATGGACAGATTTAACTTCACACGCAAAAATATTGATTTGCCAGAAGTGACTCCATTACCTATGGAAAAAAATGGTTACATTACTTTTGGAAGTTTTAACGATATTTCTAAAATCACGACGTCAACGATTCGTTTGTGGTCGAAATTATTGCTTGCTGTGCCAACGGCCAAACTTTTGATTTATCGTTACGGTCCACAGTTGACCGATGATAAGATTGCCCAACTCAAAGAACGTTTTAGAAAGCTTGGAATTTTAGAGTCGCGTTTGGAATTCTCACGGGAAGTGCCTGACATGCATTTTAAAGCTTATCTGAAAGCAGACGTGGCACTTGACCCAACCCCATTTGGTGGACTTTCAATTACGATTGAAGCATTACATATGGGCTTGCCTACTTTGACCATGCCAGCTGAGGGCATGCAATCACGAGGAACAGCGCGGATAAATCGAATGCTTGGTATCGATCCAGCTTTTAATGCTTTAGATGAAGAAAGTTTTTCTCAAAAAGGGAAAGCATTAGCCAATAATCTTAAAATTTTACAAGATTATCGAAAGACCTTGCGTGAGACTGTTGAACGTTCTTCTTTAAAGAATGACTTGGATGGCTTCGCTCGTTCTGTTGAAACAGCATACGAAAAAGCTTGGGCAGATTATGTAGATGTCAAATTTGAGAATGATAAATAATACTTAATACTCGTCTTCAATGAAAGACGAGTATTTTTGTATAAAAAAATAATTCATAAATTAATGTCTAATCATCAAAAAATCATGCATGAGCATATCATAATGACTTTTGGTATAATAAAAGAAATAAAAGGTGATTGAATTTTTCCTAATAAAATATGGACACTTTTTTATAATAATCCCTATTAAATTTTTTTACTAGAAAGAAAATAATGACGATTTATCTTCACTCGATTCAAATTGGAGTTTTACTCTTTTTCATTTTCCTATTTTTATCTTTAATTCCATATTTGATTGTTCAGTATCGCCGTTATGGTCGGATTAATTTTTGGCGCTTTTTTGTTAACTTTTCTTTTATTCTTTATTTGATTTGTGCCTATGCGATGACAATTTTCCCTCTTCCTCCTGTTAAAGAAGTTGCTCAAATGACAGGTCCAAAACAAAATTTAGTTCCTTTTGAATTTATTCACCAGTTTATTTTATATAGTCCTTTTAGGATAGATGAACCATCAACTTGGATGTTGGCTCTCAAAGATTCAACGTTCATTCAACCCTTCTTTAATTTACTTTTGACATTACCTTTTGGATTTTATTTGAAATATCTCTTTAAACGTTCGTTTAAACAAACTTTTATATTAAGTTTTTTATTGACTTTATCTTTTGAACTTATTCAACGTTCAGCGCTTTTTGGACTCTATCCTCGTCCTTATCGTTTGTTTGATGTTGATGATCTAATGATTAATACGCTTGGAAGTTTAATTGGGTTTGGAATTGCGGTCATTTTTAGTCGATTTTTGCCAGATTTGGATGCAACTAAGGTTGAAAGTTCAAGAGTTAGCCTCTCAAGACGTTTTATTGCCTTTTTAGTTGATCTGGTTCTTATCTTTATTATTGGAAGTCTTTTTATGCCAACTGGTTATTATTCAGAATTACTAATTTTAGGAATTGTTCCGATAGCTCTTAAGGCAACGCCAGGGCAATTATTATTAAGAATACAAATTAAAGGTAAAAATCGATTTAGAATTGCCTTACGTCAGTTTTTATCCTTTGGGAATTTCGCTTTGATTATCGCTTCAGGATTCTTTCTACAACGTTCAGGAACGATAGCTGAGGACCAATTGGCTCAAAACTTTTTACTTATCTTACTCTTTTTAGGATTAAGTCTTTTGCCATTACTGGATGTTTTAATTGCTTTTCTCTCGAAAACAAGAAAACTCTGGTATGAAAGAGTGAGTGATACTCAAATCGTAGCAAAATTGAAAACAGGAAAGGAATAAATATGACTAAAATATTTATAGTAGAAGATGATGAAATTATTGTAAAAGCAATTAAGATTGCCTTGGAAAAAGAGTTTCAAGTAAGAAGTGTCTCTAATTTTCGAGCAGTTAAACAAGAAATTATGGAGTTTGAAGCAGATTTAGTGCTGATGGATATCGGACTACCTTTTTATAGCGGATTTTATTGGACCAACGAATTAAGAAAACTTTCCCAAATTCCCATTATCTTTATATCATCTGCTTCAGATGACATGAATCAAGTAACAGCGATGAATCAAGGGGCAGATGATTTTGTGACAAAACCTTTCTCTCTGGAAATTTTAAGCGCTAAAATCAAAGCACTCTTACGCAGAAGTTATTCTTTTTCTGGAATTGAAAAATTAGAGTTTGCAGGATTTGTTTTGTCTGAAAATACTTTGAGCTTAACCCAAAATTCTGAAAGACAAGAAGTTGAACTGACCAGTTCTGAAAATAAAATTTTAACCCTATTGTTCCGTGCTAATGGCGAGGTAGTTACTAAAGAGAAAATTTTACAAGAATTATGGCAAACAGATGAGTTTATCGATGCTAATACTTTGAATGTAAAAATGACTCGTTTGCGTAAAAAGCTTGGAGAAGTTGAATTTGATAAACATATAATGACAAAAAGAGGAAGTGGCTATGCTTTGGTTTAAATATTTTAAGTCTAAAATTCCACAAATCGGTGTTTTTTTACTTATGTCAGCCATATATATTGTGACTTTTTGGCTTTGGCATTTACCAATGATGGCTTTTTTTAATAGTACTTTATTTGCCTTAATTATTTTTGTAATTTATTTAATTTCTTCATATTTCCGCTGGAAAGCAATGCGAGAAGCGGTAGAGCGAGTGATGAAAGATAATCAGGCTCTACAAAAAAAATTGGACCAACAAAATCTTGCCGAACGGGAGATGGAAGATATTATTAGAGTCTGGTCGCATCAGATGAAAGTTCCATTAGCCGCCATTGATTTAATGACACAAACACAAATTGATCCTAAAGAATTGAAAAATCAGGTTTTTTCTTTAGAAAACTATCTAAAGATTCTTCTTGAGTATCAAAGAATTAATAATTTGGCTACCGATTTTAGATTTGAAAAGGTGAGCATGTCCTCACTGGCAAAAGAATTAGTAAAAAAATATAGTAGCTTCTTTATCCAAAAAAATCTTTCCATTCAAATCGAAGGGGAATGGTTGGTAAATAGCGATCAACGCTGGTTAAGTTTAGCTATAGAACAACTGCTTAATAATGCTGTAAAATACACTAAAGAAGGTGGAATTTTAATTCAAATCAAACCAGGTGAAATCAGAATTCAGGATACAGGGATTGGAATCTTAAAAGAAGATGTTCCACGTCTTTTTGAACATGGATTTACAGGTTATAATGGTCGGATTCAGCAAAAATCAACAGGTCTTGGACTCTATCTAGCAAAACTTATTTTGGATAAACTAGAATTTCAAATTGCAATAAGTTCTGAAATTGGTGAGGGAACTTGTGTGATGATTAAGAAAGAGTAAAGAATGAAAAAGATATTAATTATAGGTCTCGGACTGATTGGAAGTTCTATAGCCCTAGGCATAAAAAAAGCCCATCCTGAGTTTGAAATTCTTGGTTCGGACCGTGAAGAGGTTGAAAATATTGCTCAAAAACGTGGGATTATTGATTCTAAGGTCGAATTAGTTAAAGGAACCCAAGAAGCAGATATTATTATTTTAGCTGTACCAATTTCAGCGACTCTGGAGCTTTTAAAGCAAATTGCAACGTTTGATTTAAAAGATGGACTTTTGATTACTGATGCTGGTTCAACCAAGAGTGAGATTGTCGAGCTAGCTAATCAACTTTTTTCTGGGACAAAAGTAAAATTTATCGGAGGACATCCGATGGCTGGCTCTCATAAATCAGGAGTAATGGCAGCAGATATTAATTTATTTGAAAATGCTTATTATGTTTTGACAGAAGAAAGTCAAGAATTAAGAGAATTACTTAAGGGACTTCATGCTAAATTTATTATTTTAAATGCCAAGGAACATGATAAAGTAACGGGGCAAGTGTCTCATTTTCCACATATTTTGGCTTCAACTCTGGTCTGGCAATCAGACGATTATGCTAAAGAGCATCCTTTAGTCAAACATTTAGCTGCTGGAGGTTTTCGTGATTTAACGAGAATCGCTGAGGCTGACAGCTTAATGTGGACTAGTGTTTTATTATCAAATCCAGAAATTACGATTGACAGAATTGAGAATTTTAAAAAACACTTAGATGAAATTGCTTTAAAAATTACAAAAAGAGATTCCCAAGCTATTGAACACTTTTTTGAAGAAGGTAAAAAGATTCGACAAGCCATGGAAATTCATAAAGGGGCACTGCCAAACTTTTATGATTTGTTCATCTCGGTTCCCGATGAAAAAGGAGTTGTTTTACGAGTTTTAGCACTCTTACAGGATTTTTCGATTACAAATATCAAAATTAATGAAGAAAATCGTGAAGATATTCATGGTCAACTGCAAATCTCTTTTAAACGAGCAGAAGATTTGCAAGAGGCGCGTGAAATTATTGAAAAAGCAACTGATTTTACAGTTGTTTGATAAAGGTTAAAGAACTGACATTCTTAGTCTTAAAATCTTAGGAAGAAATGATAAAAATAAGAGGGCCTTGAGCGCCCTTTTATGCTATAATAAATACTAAAAAATGTTTAGGAAAATAAAATGAAATTAAAAATAAATTCACAAGGGTTAAAAGGACATTTAAAGGTTCCAGGAGATAAATCAATTTCACATCGAAGCATTATGTTTGGCTCAATTGCCAAAGGAAAAACAATCATTCATGATATTTTGCGTGGTGAAGATGTGTTATCGACCATTGAAGCATTTCGAGCTTTAGGAGTTGAGATTGAGGACGATGGTCAAGTTATTACTGTGCATGGTCAGGGGATTTCAAAACTTAAGGAGCCAGAAAAAGCACTGGATATGGGAAATTCTGGAACTTCAACTCGTCTTTTATCGGGTATTTTAGCAGGGCTTCCTTTTGAAACTACGTTGTTTGGGGATGATAGTTTATCCAAAAGACCGATGGACCGTGTCGCAACTCCGCTTCAAATGATGGGGGCTGAAATAGTTGGACAAACTGATAAGGTTAAATTACCGATGACAATCAAAGGAAGTGCCCATTTAAAAGCAATCGATTATGTCCTTCCAGTCGCTTCGGCCCAAGTAAAATCGGCGGTAATTTTTGCTGCTTTACAAGCAGAAGGATTGACAAAAGTTGTTGAGAAGGAAAAAACACGCTCACATACAGAAGAAATGTTAGTTCAATTTGGTGGAAAAATTACTGTTTCTGATAAAACCATTCTTGTTCCTGGCGGGCAAAAACTTATGGGGCAAGAGGTGACGGTTCCTGGTGATATTAGTTCAGCAGCCTTTTGGCTTGTAGCTGCCTTAGTTGTTGAAAATTCAGAACTTATCTTGGAAAATGTGGGAATTAATGAAACAAGAACGGGTATTTTAGAAGTCATTCAGGCAATGGCTGGCCAGTTGGAAATTTTAGAGCAAGATGAGGTGGCAAAAGCCGCGACTCTAAAAGTAAAAGCGAGTCAACTTAAGGGAACTGAAATATCGGGTGATTTAATTCCAAGATTAATTGATGAATTACCAATTATTGCGCTTTTGGCTACACAAGCCGAAGGTAAAACAATTATTCGCGATGCGGCTGAACTTAAAGTTAAAGAAACCGACCGGATTGCTGTTGTGGCTGATGCACTCAATAGTATGGGGGCAAATATTGAACCAACAGATGATGGAATGATTATTCAAGGTGGAACAAAATTGCATGCTCCAGAAAATGCAATTAATACTTTAGGCGATCACAGAATTGGGATGATGGTTGCAATTGCTGCACTTTTGGTTAAAAATGGTGAAATTGAACTTGAACGAGCTGAAGCGATTCAAACGAGCTATCCAAGTTTCTTTGATGATTTAGAAAAATTGTCAGGAAATCTTTAAAATTAAGTGATTGGAAGTACAAAATGAGTATCATTTTAATTGGATTTATGGGTGCCGGAAAATCAACGGTGGCAAAACTTTTAGCAGAAGAATTTACTGATTTAGATCAATTGATTGAAGAAGAGATTGAAATGCCAATTGCCACTTTTTTTGAATTATTTGGAGAAGCTGATTTTCGTAAAATTGAAAATGAGGTTTTTGAGCTTGCTGTTCAAAAAGATATTATTATCGCAACTGGTGGAGGAATCATAGAAAATCCAAAGAATTTAAATGTTCTTGATAGAGCATCACGAGTTGTATTTTTGACTGCTGATTTTGATACTTTATGGAAGCGAATTTCCATGGATTGGCAGAATGTTCGACCTTTAGCTCAGGACAAAGAAGCTGCTCAACTTTTATTTGAAAAAAGAATGAAAGACTATGCAAAAGTAGCTGATTTAACGATTGATGTTACTGATAAGAGTCCAGAGCAAATTGCAGAGCTGATCAGAGAAAAGTGGGAGATAGAGTAGGATGAAAATTGCATATTTAGGTCCACGAGGTTCTTTTTGCTCAGTCGTAGCCGAAGCAGCTTTTAAATCTGAGGAGTTGTACTCTTATGCAACTATTTTGGATGTCATTGAAGCCTATAATGAGGGCGAATGTGATTTTGCACTAGTTCCTATTGAAAATTCGACTGAAGGAACGGTCAATATGAGCATTGATAAAATTTTTCATGATTCAAATGCCAAGGTTGTGGCCGAGTTTGTTCTTCCAATTTCTCAAAATTTATTGGCGGTTTCTAAAGAACAAAAAATTGAGCATATTTACTCTCATCCTCAAGCTTTGGCTCAAACGAGAGTTTATTTGAGAAAATTTTATCCTCAGGCGCAGGTGGAAATTACTGAGTCCACTTCGGCAGCGGCCGAGTTTGTGAAAAATAATCCGGACTTGCCCGCAGCAGCGGTGGCAAATTCTTTTGCAGCTAAAATGTATGATTTGGAATTCATTGCTAAAAATATTCAAGATTTGGCGGGGAATTCGACTCGATTCTGGTTACTAGGAAAAGAAAAGCAATCCTTTGATTTAAATCAAACAAAGGATAAGGTGACTTTGGCTTTGACGCTACCTGACAATTTGCCAGGAGCATTGCACAAAGCAATTTCTGTTTTTGCTTGGCGTGATATTGACATGACTAAAATTGAGTCACGTCCTTTAAGGACACGTTTGGGACAGTACTTTTTTATTATTGATTTAGAAAATAATGCAACGAACAGTTTGAAGATTCCTTATGCTCTTGAAGAATTGACAGGCTTGGGAGTAAATGTTCGATTGTTAGGAAATTATTCAGTATATTCATTAGGTGAGGTGTAAAGGTGAGAATTTATTTTGTACGACATGGTAAAACGGAGTGGAATTTGGCACGGCGTTTGCAGGGACAAAAGGGAGACTCACCTTTATTGCCAGAATCTTATGAGGCAATTAAACGCGTTCATAAGTTTTTAGAACCGATTGAATTTGACAAGGTTTTATCAAGCCCTCAAAAAAGAGCTTTGACAACGGCAGATTTACTGACCAATCAGTCTGTAAGTACTGACAAGAGATTATCAGAATGGAATTTTGGTGAATTAGAGGGTTGGTTCATTCGTGATGCAATCGCTAAGTACCCTAAGGAAATGCATGATTCTCGCTTTGAATTAGATCAATTTGATGGAAGGGCTTTTGGGGCTGAATCAGTGACTTCAGTTTTGTCACGCTTTGATTCTTTGGCTGAGGACTTATTGAATTCTAAAATGGACAATGTACTTTTAGTTGGTCACGGAGCTTCTGGGACGGCTGGAATGCGACATTTGGCTGGATTCCCAATCGCTGAATTACGTTCTGTTGGTGGTCTAGCGAATAATACAGTTACAGTTTTGGAATCAAATGGTAGCAATTTTGATTTGAAAATTTGGGATAAACAGCTATGACGGATAAAACTTATGTTACAGGCTCAATTGAAGCTATTTTTTTCTCTAATCCAAGCAATTTTTATAAAGTTTTATTAATTGAGATTGATGAAACAAATGCTGAATATGATGATTTTGAAATTGTGGTCAATGGGACAATTGGCGATGTGGTCGAAGGGGATTCTTATACTTTTTATGGGCAATTAACCCAGCATCCAAAGTATGGGGAACAATTGCAAGTCAGTCAATATGAAAAGGCTGTGCCAACGTCTGGTGCTGGTTTGGTCAAGTATTTTTCATCAGATAAATTTCCAGGGATTGGTAAAAAAACGGCAGAGAAAATTGTTGAAACTTTTCCTGAAAATACGGTAGATTCTATTTTAGAAGCGCCTGAGAAATTGGATGGTTTATTAACTCTAGCCAGAAAAAATTCATTTATCAAACGTTTGCGTGAAAATCATGGTATGGAAAAAGTGCTGACCAAGCTTGCGGAGTATGGCTTGCCAAGTAAACTCACTTTTCAAATCTATGAGTTGTACAAAGAGGAAACGATTGAAAAAATTGAGGAAAACCCTTATCAACTTGTGGAAGAAGTTAAAGGAGTGGGCTTTAAAACTGCCGATAAGATTGCGAGTGAACTAGGGATTGAAGCGGATAGTCCAAATCGTTTTCGAGCGGCTTTGATGCACGAGGTAAATACGCATTCGCAAGCAACGGGTGACACTTATATTGAAGCTAAAAACTTGCTGGAATTGACGATTGATTTACTTGAAGAAGCCAGAAATATTGAGGTCAATCCAGCTGAAGTTGCTGCGGAAATCAACGGTTTAATTATTGATGGAAAAGTACAGCAAGAAGGAACGAAAATATTTGAAAATTCCTTGTTTTTTGCTGAAGACGGTATCCGAAAATCACTGACAGCCTTAACTAATCGTTCGGGAAAAGATTTTGCTGACGAAAAGTTACTGACAGTTTTGGAAGAGGTAGAAAAAGATTTAGAGATTACTTATGATGAACTTCAGAAACAGGCCATCATTGGAGCGATGAATCAGCAATTTTTCATTTTGACTGGGGGACCAGGAACGGGGAAAACAACGATTATTAATGGTTTCATTGAAACTTATGCCCGTCTTTATCAGTTAGATTTAGACCCTGACCATTATAATGATGACATTTTTCCTATTTTACTGGCGGCACCGACTGGTCGCGCTTCAAGACGGATGAATGAGTTGACTGGACTTCCAGCAGCAACCATTCATCGGCACTTAGGCTTAGGGCAAGATGAGGCAGAAGATGCGCTTGGTAATGAGTTGTCAGGTTCACTTTTGATTGTCGATGAATTTTCAATGGTTGATACTTGGCTAGCCAACAAACTTTTTCAAGCCATTCCTGGTTCAATGAAAGTCCTTCTCGTTGGCGATGCTGACCAACTTCCTTCTGTGGGCCCTGGACAAATTTTTGCAGATTTATTAAAAATTCCAGAAATTCCGTCAGTAAAATTGGATAAGATTTTTCGTCAGGGAGATGATTCAACGATTACCGATTTGGCTCATCATATTAAAGATGGACAATTACCTGCAGATTTTACGGTGAAAAAAACTGACCGTTCTTATTTTGAAGTGAGTGCTAATTTTGTACCACAAATGGTGGAGCAAATTGCTAGTGCTTGGCAAAAAAGAGGAAATAATCCTTTTGAATTACAAATTTTAGCGCCCATGTATAAAGGGGCCGCTGGGATAAATGCAATGAATATTCTCTTGCAAAATCTCTTTAATCCGCTTAATGACCGACTTGAATTTGTTTTGGGTGATATGAAATTTCGTGAAGGAGATAAAGTATTACATTTAGTCAATGACGCTGAGGCCAATGTATTCAATGGAGATTTGGGACAAATTGTTGAATTGATTGCAGCAAAATATACTGACAGTAAACAAGATGAGATTGTGATGGATTTTGATGGTCAAGAATTGACCTATCCCAGAGCTGAATGGTATAAAATTACGCTTGCTTATGCCATGTCTATCCATAAATCCCAAGGTTCGGAATTTTCAACGGTCATCGTCCCGATGGTCTCTTCTTATTCACGGATGTTAGAGCGAAATTTACTCTATACAGCAATAACGCGGGCAAAGCAAAGCTTAATTTTATTGGGTGAAGAGCGTGCCTTTGCTCAGGCTGTGGCGCGTGAAGGAGCCAATCGAAAAACTTTTCTCGTTGAGCGTTTTAAGGATGATCAGCCTGCCGCAGAAAATCTGTCAGTAGATTCCTTAACTAAAAAAGTTACTGACAAGAAGGAAATATCTAACAAAGAGAAAAATTCTGGATCAGCAGCAGACTTAGACTTAGAAAATTTTTCTGTCAGAAAAAAAACAGGACCAAAAGTTGAGGAAATTTCATTATTTGATGAAGAAACTGAAAGTTTGGGGAATGGAATTCTAACAGAAGCGCTAATTTTATCTGGCAATTTTGATCCCTTAATTGGATTGACTGAGCAAGATTTTGCGATTTTTAATAAATAAATAAAAAGACTGACAGAAATTTCTGTCAGTCTTTTTATCTTCGTCAGTAATTTTGGATATAAAAAAATCTGTCAAAGAGACAGAAATTTTTTCTTAGCCAAGTTTAGCAGCAAGACGTGCTTTATCGCGTGAAGCTTTGTTAGCGTGGATAAGGCCTTTAGATGCAGCTTTATCAATTGTTGAAGAAGCAGCTCTGTAAAGTTCTTCTGAAGGTGCAGCTTCAAATTTTTTGATAAGAGTACGCATTGCAGATTTTTGTTGTGCATTGCGTTCGTTCGCGATTTTATTCAATTCAGCACGTTTGATTGCAGATTTAATGTTTGCCATTTTAGTCTCCTTTTATTACTTTTCATAGAAAAGCGGTTGATGTATGTCCCAGGTGGGCACACTACACCCTCCAAGATTTTTCTAATACCTATCAATTATACAGGAATTTTGAATTTTTGTAAACTCTTGACCTTTATTTTTTTTGAAAAAAGTCGAAAAATACTTTTGAAAAATAATAAATAAATAAAAGCTGAAATAAGATAAAGAAGCGAATTTTCAAAATTTTACAAGCATTAAAAATAAATTTCTAAGCATTTAAAAAGAAAAATTTAATCTAAAAAGAGAGGATATTGTATTGACAAAGAGAATTAACGTGTTATAATCAAGTCATGAATTTAGATGAAAAGCCGTGGTTTAACGACGCAGAATATATGAGTTATGTCGGTCATCTGTTAGAAATGGATGAGCTAAAAAAGCTTGATGGGATTACACATCACTATACTTCAACACGCTTGCAACACTGCTTGCGGGTAAGTTATGTCTCTTATCTCATTGCGAAAAAACGTGGCCTCAATGCCAAAGCAACAGCTAGAGCTGGACTTTTGCATGACCTTTTCTATTATGATTGGCGCAATACAAAATTTGCTAAAAGCCATGCCTATGTGCATCCGCATATTGCTTACCGTAATGCGCGCAAGCTGACGACTCTGTCAGACCTTGAGAAAGATATCATCATAAAACATATGTTCGGTGCGACAATCAATCCGCCACGCTATAAAGAAAGTTGGATTGTTACTGCTGTTGATAAATATGTAGCTACCCTTGAAGGGTCAGTTAACCTTAAATACAAATGGAATCGTCGTAAGCATTTTAAACGTTTACCTTATTTCAGTATTGACTAAAAAAAGAAAATAAAAGCCTATCAATTGATGGGCTTTTTTAATTTACTGACAGTTTTGTGAAATTTTTCTAGGGAGCTTGTCAGTAAAAAGAAACAAGTCTCATCAGAGATTCTTCAGACTATGTTAGAATTATAGTGTAAGATATAGATTCCGCATCAATAAAATAAGGAGGTGAGTCTATGAAAAAAGTAAAGGTATTTTATAATGAAAATTCGGGAAATAATGATGAAGACAAAGTTTTAAAAAAGATTAAGGATTTTTTTGCGAGACCAGAAAACTCAGACTCCCAAGTTGATTTTATTAATCCAGAAAGTCCTGAGGACGCCATTCGTTTGGCCAAAAAAGTAAGTCAGGAGCAAACCGATTTAGTGATTGCTCTTGGAGGTGATGGCACAATCAATAAAATTTGTGGCGGTGTGTTTGAAGGTGGAGCCAAACCGATTTTAGGAATTGTACCAAATGGAACGGTCAATAATTTGTCAAAATCACTTCATATCCCACAAGATTTAGAAGAAGCACTTGATAATTTAAATCATGGAGAAATTCAAAAATTTGATATTGCTAAAGTCAATAATGATTATATGACTTCTAGTCTGACCATGGGAATTTTGGCAGATATTGCTCAAAATGTGAGCGGTTCTGAGAAGAAAAAATTTGGCCCTTTAGCTTATCTTAAGGACGCCTACAAGGTGATTCGCTATAATAAAACGTATCGCATCAAAGTTAAGTATAATGGAAAAACGAAATCATTAAGAACAAAACTATTATTGATTACAATGACGGATACGATAGGAGGAATGCAAGCTTTAGCACCAAAAGCCAAAGTGGACGATGGACTTATCCGCGTTTATTCACTGAAAGAAATTAATTTGTTCAATATCCTCTTTCATTTGAATAAACTTCGTAGAGGTAAATTTGAAGACTTTATGGAAATGACTCATTTTGACACGGATCATTTAGAAATTCTCACACATTCAAAGAAAAAGAAAGACAATCCTTATTCAAGAATTGATGGGGATAAAAGTGACCCGCTTCCATTAGATATTAAAGTTTATCGAAAAGCGCTGACAACGCTTGTTCCTAAAAAGGAATAAGCCTTCGGTCAGTAAATAATAGAAATAAAAAATCAGACCTAAGACTGATGACAAAAAGACCAAATTTTGATAAAATAGTCTTAGAATTAAATTAAAAAGGGAGGCCAAATATAATGAAAAATATGAATGACAATGATGTTATCTTTGACCAACGAAGCGACGGATTGAATGCATTTTTTAGTAAGATTTATGCATTGATGGGAGCAGGAGTCTTAGTTTCTGCATTAGTTTCTTGGATCATGATTACATTTTTCTTAGATAACATGAGAGCAATTCTCCAAAGTGGAAGTTTATTCTTCCTTGTACTCTGGATTATTCCACTAGTGATGGTGGTATCACTTCAAGGTTTAGCAATGAAAAACTCAAAAATGGCATTACCGATTTTTATCGGATATGCAGCATTTATGGGATTCTTGATTAGCTTCACTCTTTTGATGTATACCGCAACTGATATTACCTTAGCTTTTATTACAGCATCAGCAATGTTCTTTGGTTTATCTGTTTATGGACGATTTACTAAACGTAATTTATCTGGTATGGGTAAAGCTTTGGGCGTCGCAGTTTGGGGCTTGATTGTCGCAATGTTGCTTAATCTCTTCTTTGCTAGTACTGGACTTACAATCCTTATTAGCCTAGTAGGTGTTGTGATTTTCTCAGGTTTGATTGCTTGGGATAATCAAAAAATTACACAAGTTTATAATGCACACAATGGACAAGTGAGTGATGGTTGGGCAATTTCAATGGCACTTTCACTTTACCTTGATTTTATCAATATGTTCCTCTTCCTACTCCGTCTTTTCGGTATTGCAGGTGGAAATCGCGATTAAAAATAAAAATTACTGACAAAGATTCTGTCAGTAAAAATAATAAAAAAGCTCTGCTATCAGCAGAGCTTTTTTATTTTATAAATCCTTAACAATCACATAGTTAATTTCTAGAGGACCGTGAAGACCGACTACAAGTTGCATTTCAATATCCCCAGAATTTGAAGGACCAGAAATAAAGTGAATAGTGGAACCAGGCTTCTTGTTTTTATCAAACCAGTCAGCAGCTTGAGTAGAACGAGGCAGCATCCGACTTAATGGAATCACAGAAATATAATGCGTAGGTAGAAAATGCAATGACCGCCCCTGACCAGCTTCAGACTCGACCACGATGGTTGCCGATTCAGCAAGGAAAAATTTGGGAACAGCTACAACAACATTAGAATTTTGAGCGGCTGTGATATTTTCATCACGAAATTCTTTGCCGATTTTCCATTTCACCAAGTTCTCAGAATTAACATTTATCCCTAAATTTTTAAATTCATCTGTTGTAGGAATCATGACTTGTCCACCACCAGATTTATCAATTAATTGACGAATGACTTCATTCATTTCAGAAGAAGTTGTTTCAACTAAATTTGCGGAGACTCGTTCGGATTGAACCTTGGCAATTTCTAACAATTTATCAGAAGTCAAATCAGCTAAATGAGTCTCAGGCAAATCTGAAATTGGCACATAAGGCTCAAAGGGAAGTTCCACACCACCACGTTTTTCAAACAAAGTTTCCAAGAATTTTGTACGATTTTCAATAGTTCCAGTCATTTTTATTTACCTGCCTTATGTTTTTTATACCACTGACGGAATTGCTCTTTGTGCGGAGGGGCAATTGGTAAATCGCGCACATCCGTCCAACCTTTGGCTAATGCTGGCGCTTTTCTGACCGCACCATATTCAAAAATTGAACCTTCAACAGTGACTTCTTTAGCTTTAGGTAAGACATTCAGACCCGTATGCGCCATATTGATAGCCATGCCAAACAAAGCTGGACTGCTCGTTCCTTTCCCAATCGTATTCATTTCAAAATTAACAAAAGAGCCGTCATGATGCATATTGAGATCATCTTCCATGACCTTACGATGTTCAATCAAAAGTTCATGCAAAGGAATTTTGACAGGACAAGTTTCGGTACAAGCCCCACAAAGCGTTGAGGCGTAAGGTAAATCGCCATATTGCTCATAACCACCTAAAACAGGCGATAAGACAGAACCGATTGGACCCGGATAAATCGAACCATAAGCATGTCCACCAATTTGACGATAGACTGGGCAAACATTCAGACAAGCCCCGCAGCGGATACATTGTAAAACAGCTTCAAAAGCAGTTCCAATCGCATTAGAGCGTCCATTATCGACAATTACAACATGGAAATCCTCAGGACCATCAGATTCATCGTCAGCCTGCTGACCCGCAAAAGTAACATAAGTTGTCAGTTTTTGGCCAACAGCCGAGCGAGCCAGCATATTATCTAAAATTTCAGCTTCTTTGATAGAAGGCACAATCCGTTCCATTCCCATCAGTACAATCTGTGTCTTAGGAATTGAAATCGTCAAATCAGCATTTCCTTCGTTCGTTGATAGATTAATATCCCCCGTATTGGCAATGGCAAAATTACAACCGGTAATCCCTACTTCAGATTTCAAGAAAAGTTTACGCATGGTATCACGCGCACAACGTGCCAGATTGACAGGATTATTATCGCCTTCATAGCCTAATTTTTTAGCAAAAATTTCGCGGATTTGATCACGATTTTTATGTAAAGCAGGAAAAACAATATGTGAAGGTTCGTCCCAGTCAGCTACTTGCAAAATAAATTCGGCAAGGTCGGTTTCTAAAATATCCATATCGTCAGCCAGTGAGACCAACATTGGATCAATATCCACTTCGGTAGTCACCATTGATTTTGATTTGACAATCTTTTTGGCATTCTTTTCAAGAACAATGCGTTTAACATAATCATTGGCTTCTTTAGCATCAGCAGCAAAGAAGACGTGACCACCACGAGCGGCCACATTATCTGAAAACTCTGTCAGATAATGGGGGAGATATTTCAAAGTATGTTGACGAATTGATTCTGCGATATTGCGCCATTCCTGCCAATTGCCTAGTTCATCACGTGCTGATTCTCTCTTGTCCCATTGAGCATCTTGTGCTTTAGCCACCGCAGCCTTGGCAAATTGGTCTTTTTTACTTTCTTCTAAACGTTCAGCGAAAGTTTTTGTACTTGTTGAAAGTCCCATTTTCTCCCCCTATGCTCTTATGAATTCTGGATTTTTCACAGTATCGATTCGTTCCAAATCAACATTTGTGTTTAAAATTTCGGCGATATGCATCACTCTTATTTTTTTGCCTTCACGATTTAGTTTTCCAGCAATATTCATCAAACAACCAAGGTCGGCAGAGATTAAAATTTCAGCACCTGTTGATAAGATATCATTTGTTTTTTCAGTGACCATCATTTCCGAAATTTCAGGAGATTTAACTGAGAAAGTTCCACCAAAACCACAACAATTTTCCAAATGAGGAAGAGGAAGAACTTCGAGTCCTTTGACCTTATCTAGTAGGATAAAAGGAGCTTCTCGTTCACCTAGAATTCTGGTCATGTGGCAAGAGCGGTGATAAGTTGCTTTTTCGCCATTAAATGTGGCACCAAGATCTTCAAGACCTAAAACCCGATAAAGAAATTGAGTGAATTCATAGGATTTATTCGCTAAATCAATTGCTTTTTGCTTATAAGGGTCATCTTCAGCGAACATATGGGGATATTCTGTAAACATCCCTGAGCAAGAACCAGCAATCCCAACGACATAATCAGAAGATTCAAAAGCATCAATCTGATTTTTGATTGTTGGCATGGATTCTTTAACTAATCCTGAGTTATAAGTAGGTTGTCCACAACAAATTTGTTCTTCTGGCAAATCCGTTTCAATCCCCAAACGTTCAAGGACTTCAACCATGGCAATTCCAACTTGTGGAAACATTAGGTCCATCACACAAGTGGAGAATATTGAAACTTTCATAAGTGCTCCTTAGTATTTTGAAATCTTTGTTAAATATTGGACATCTTCTAGAGATGTATGCTCTTTCATTATAAGCCGATTCATTTACATTTTCAAAAAATGGAGCTGTCAAAAGAATTTGACAGACTGTTGTTTATTGGGATAGATTAAAAAAATACCAGTCAGAGACTGGTATGAGCATTATTTATCGGGAGTTAAAAAGAGTTTTTCGAGTTGTCTAGCCACCCCATCCTCATCATTTGTCCAAGGAAGAATTTCACTGGCGTAAGGAGTGAGCCTAGCAGAAGCATTTTTCATAGCATAGGCTTGAGGTGCAAGTTTAAACATCTCAATATCATTATGTTCATCACCAAAAGCAATAAGATTTTCTAGCGGGATATCAAGAACTTTAAGAAGGTGATTAAGGCCTGAAGCTTTAGAGATTCCTTTAGGGACGACTTCTAAAATTCCATTTGGACCACCCCAAACGCCCACATCTATCTTGCCATTATAATGACGTTTCATTTCCTCAGCTAAGGCTAATTTATCTTTTTGACGAGTCGAAAGAAGTACCGCGTGGGGATTTTCGGTAACTCGGTCTGCTCGGAGACGGTTATAAGGTTGGAATTTTTCTACACCAAAAAGTTTAGGTTCAACCTTACGGAAAGTGTTTAGAAAGAACTTTCTACGATATTCAACAGCAAAAAAATGTAGATTAAAGTTTTGCTGATGACGCAGAAGATCAAAAATAAAAGAACGGTCAATATAATAAGACTTAGTGTGTTCCCAGTTTTTATCATTTGGCATTGAAATCAAAGCACCATTAAAATTGATGACCGGGCTAGTCAACTCAAGCTCACGATAAACATCCAAAGACATTCTAAAAGGACGTCCAGTTGTGATGCAAATAATATGTCCAAGTGATTCTACCTGTTTAAAAATATATTTGGTATAACGGCTGATTGAACGTCCATCGGACTGCAAAGTAGTACCATCTAAATCAATTGCAATCAGTTTACGTTCTTTGTAGTTCTCCATTCAAACTCCCCTTAGTCTAAAATTTAGTTATCAATTTATTCATTATAACATAGATATAAGCTGGAAAGGAATTACTCAAGTTCTACGAACAAGAAAGGGCTTTTCAAAAAATTCGTTCGTCATTACCGAACATTTTAAGGATTTGAAGTAATTTTTCTACTAAAAATCTTGTTTCCTTAATCAAAACTGATTAGAATAATAATATAATGTTTTTTATTTTATGACGTGTTTGCTTTTTAAGCAAAGACAACTTTTTATCAAAGGGTTGAAATTTTAATCTTAGACCCTAAAAGGAGAAATTATTCGTGAACAAGTTCTTTAAACTTGAAGAAAACGGCACAACAGTTGGCCGTGAAATAATGGCTGGATTGACTACATTCTTTGCCATGAGTTATATCCTCTTTGTTAACCCACAAGTTTTGGGGACAACAGGGATGCCTGTCCAAGCAGTTTTCTTAGCAACTATTTTAGCTTCTATTGTTGGGACACTTGCAATTGCTTTAATCGCTAATGTTCCTTACGCTCTGGCTCCAGGAATGGGCTTAAATGCTTTCTTTGCTTACACGGTTGTATTGTCACTCGGTTACACTTGGCAAGAGGCCTTGGCAATGGTCTTCATTTGTGGGATCATCAATATTATCATCACTTTTACTTCAATTCGTAAAGCAATCATTCTTGGAATTCCAGAAAGCTTGCAACATGCCATTGGTGGTGGGATTGGGATTTTCATTGCCTACATCGGGATTAAAAACGCTGGAATTTTGCGCTTCATCGCTGACCCAGGAACTTATGTGAACAATCACGGAACAATTACAGCAAATTCATCAATTGTTCCAGAACTTGTAACTTTTAATAACCCAGGAGTGTTGGTAGCACTTGTTGGGATTGTCGTGACAATGTTCTTTGTTATTCGTAAATGGCGCGCAGGTATTTTGCTTTCAATCTTAGTAACAACTATCTTGGCTCTTTTGACTGGCGTGGTTAAAGTTGATGTGAATACTTTATTTGCTGAAAATAATTTGGGGACTGCAATCAATCAAATGGGAACAACCTTTGGCGCAGCATTTGGTCCAAAAGGATTTGGTTCTTTATTTTCTGATTCATCACGTTATATTGAAGTATTAATGACAGTTCTTGCTTTCTCATTGACTTCAATCTTTGACCCAATCGGAACTTTCATCGGAACTGGTCGCGCGACAGGAATCTTTACTGATGAAGATTTGAAAGACATGGAAACAAGCCATGGTTTCTCCTCAAAAATGGACAAAGCCTTGTTTGCTGACATGATTGCTACTCCAATCGGAGCAATTTTCGGAACATCAAATACAACCGTTTATGTTGAGTCTGCTGCCGGAATCGGTGCAGGAGGACGTACTGGTCTTGCATCAGTTGTAACAGCAATTATGTTTGCTATCTCAAGCTTGTTCTTACCACTTCTTGCGATTGTTCCAACACAAGCAACAGCACCAATTTTGATTATCGTTGGGATGATGATGCTTGGTTCATTTAAAGAAATTAAATGGGGTGATTTGACAGAAGCGATTCCTGCTTTCTTCGCCTCAGTATTCATGGGACTTGCTTATTCAATCTCTTATGGGATTGCAGCTGGATTTATCACTTACATCCTTGTCAAATTATTCACCGGAAAAGTGAAAGAAGTTAAACCTGTCATTTGGGTCGTTGCTCTCTTGTTCTTAATTAACTTTGCAGTATTGGCTGTCTTATAAACAATAAAAACTCATCAAAAATATTTGATGAGTTTTTTTATTGAAATTTATGGATTACAAAACTAGAAGTGTAATCATCTTTTCAAATAAAACAAATTTATTAGTTATTTGAACAGGTTAAAATCCCAAAAGGAGTGCAAGATAAATAGGTTATTCAAAATAAAAGTAATAAAATTCGAATATTTAATAAATTGTGGTAAAATCAAATCATGAAAAAAATCATTTCTCTTATCGTGAGTTTTATTGCAGTCTTTGTTATTGGTATCTTCATTGGTCATTCTATTCTTCCTCCACACCCACTTGTAGCAGCAAAAGACCGTCCTATTTATCCGACGATTTATATTACTGGCTCAAGTGGAGCGGCTTCAACGATGGATACAATGATTAATAGCATAACTGTGGACAAAGACACTCGTGCTAAAAAAGGACTGACGATTGTCGTTGATACAGAACATAATTATTCACTCAAAGTGACTGGAACAATTGACAAACGTAATGAATATCCGACGATTGAGGTCGGAATGGTCAAAGGAACTAATAATTCCAATAAATATGAAGCCTCATTAATGGCTATCATGTCTTATCTCGGTAAGCACTATAACGTTGCTTATGCCAACGTTTTGGGCTATTCAGCTGGTGGCGGTGGTGTTTACCGGTATTTGATTGACCATGGTTATGACCGGAGCCTTCCGCCGATTAAAAAATTTGTTTCTCTTGATGGTCAGTACAATGCTTGTACGGCACAGCCTGACCAAACGCTGGCGCAAGTGCTTGCTGACGGACCAAAAATCAAAACAAAATATTATGAGTTTTGGTTGCAAAATTACGAACGAGTGGATAAAAATATCCAAGTTGTGCTACTAGAAGGAGCTTACGATACCGAAAAAGAAACTGATGGAACAGTTCCCTGGGCTGACGGCTTCTCGATTTATCCTTTGCTGATAAAAAATGGAAACTCTGCTACTCATTATCTAATTGAAGGACCAAACACTAAGCATACGGAAATGCCAGACAATCAAAAAGCAATAGGCTATGTTAAAACATTCTTTTATGAATAAGCTTTATTTAAAAACGATAAATTGTCTCTATTTGGGGACAATTTTTTATAAGGTATTTACTATAAAAGAACAGGCAGTCAGTAAAATACTTCGTTTAAATCATAGAGCCTGATGTATTGACAGTTGGCTTTAAGTAACGGTATAATTAAATTATGGATTTGAAAAATGGAATATTTATTTTTGGAACAGTTCTGACAATATTTTTTGCAGGACTGACTACTATTTTCTGGTGGAAAATCAGAAAGTTGAACGATTTACGGACCTTACGATTGGGGCGCTTATCCTTTTTTGCCTTACTTTTTTTGTGGGTGACGATAAATGGAATTATTGGTTCTGGATTAGCCTTGACAGAATTACAACAAAAAGTATTACTTTGGCTACTTTTTGCTGAAATATTTATAATATTATTATTGATACCAATGACAATAGGAATCGTTGTTCCCATTAGTATTGTTGTTTTAACGATTAAAATGTGGCGAAGAGAGTCAAAATCCATTGGTAATCTTTTATTACCTATTGTTGTTTTGGCATTTTTACTAATTGACTGGGTTTATCTGTCTATGGGAAGACTACCAGATAGTTGGATTTGGTTGAAGATTTTAGGAATTGTTTATCCAGTCCTATCAATTTATTTGGCTTGGCAGTTTGGTATTTTCTTTTTATCAAGTTGGGTTTATGGACGACGCGTTCGAAAACAAAAAGCAGCCTATCATGTTGTCTTAGGGGCAGGTCTTATTCAAGGAGAGCATGTTGGAAAATTATTAGGAAATCGAATTTTAGCAGCAGTCAAAGCTGTGCGAAATAATGAAACTATTTTAGTTTTTTCAGGCGGACAAGGTCCAGATGAAAAAATTTCAGAAGCGAGAGCCATGCAAAAATATGCAGTAGAAGTGCTCGGCTTTCCAATTGAGCGAACTATGCTTGAAGACCAATCTAGAACGACATATGAAAATTTGGTTTTTTCTTCTCGCCTAATTAAAGAAAAATTTATGTTCTTCACTTCCGATTATCATGTATTTCGGGCGGCGCTCTTTGCAGCAACTTTAAAAATTGATGCTCAAGGAGGAAAAGGAGGAAAAACAGCGATGTATTATCGTGTTCCTGCCTTTATTCGTGAATTTATTGCAGTTATGAATTATGAAAAGAGAAAACATATTAAATGGGTGGGAATCATTGTTGCTTTTTTCCTTGTTATTGCTATCTTTTCGCAAATCGGTTATCTTTGGAATAATAAATAATAGTAGAAAGTTACTGACAGACTGGTTAGTAACTTTTTTGTGACAAAATTATATTTTTCTCGTATAAAATAGTATGCTGACAGCAATTGATGAAAATAATAAAATAATAAACTTACTGGAATTAGACCGCAAAGAATTGACTGGAAAATTTTATTGTCCTTCTTGTCATTCAGAACTACTTATTAAAAATGGCCAGATAAAAGTTCTTCATTTTGCCCATAAATCTCTAAAGAGCTGCAATTTATGGTTGGAAAATGAGTCAGAACAGCATTTAGGTTTGAAAAAAATATTATATCAGTGGTTTAAAAAGACTGACAAAGTCGAAATAGAACGCTATTTGCCCGAACTTAACCAAAGACCAGATTTATTAGTCAATGACAAAATCGCTATTGAGATACAATGCTCTCATTTATCTATTAAGCGCCTCAAAGAACGTACAGAAAATTATAAGGCGCATGGCTTTAAAGTGCTTTGGTTGATGGGAAAGGATTTATGGCTGGCTGAACAGGTGACAGAACTTCAAAAAAATTTAGTTTATTTCTCGGAAAATAGAGGATTCTTTTATTGGGAGTTAGATTTTCAGAGGAAAAAATTAAGATTAAAATCTCTTATTCATGAGGATTTACGTGGCAGAATCATTTGCTTACAAGAGGAAATTCCTTTTGGAAAAGGACGACTTATTGCGCATTTACGCTTACCTTATTTGGCTCAAAAACTGGTGAAAATTCCTACTTTTACAGATCCTAAACTTTCTAGTTTTATTCGTCAGCAATTATACTATCAATCACCAAAATGGATGAAAATTCAAGAAAAATATTATCAAAAAGGAGAAAATTTACTGACGAAAAAATTTGAAGGTCCATACATTGCTCCACTAGGTTTAAATTTACTAGAGAGTTTTACTGACAAAATGACAATCACAACTTTTACTCAGATTGATCAAAATGTTAAGCTTTACTACGAAAATTTTTTTATAAATTTCCAAAGAAATAGCCTTGAAATGCTCTATCCTCCCCGTTTCTATGCTATAATGGGAAAGCAGAAGAAGGAAAAATAATAGGATTTTATTATTTTATTTTATTCTCATTATTAATAAGAAATAAGAGTTTTAAGCTAAAAAGGAGTACCAATTATGGTAAAAAATAGAAATGAAATCCCTGAAGCCTTGACTTGGGATTTGACAACAATTTTTTCAACAGATCAAAAATGGGAAACAGAATTAGAGAAGGTAAAAAAAGAACTTTCGCTTGTTGAAACAAATGATAAAGGTCATTTACTTGATTCAGCAGAAACTTTACTGACAATTACTAAAAATATGCTATCAATTTCTCAAAAAGTTGAAAAGCTTTATGTTTATGCTTCAATGAAAAATGATCAAGATACAAGAGAAGCAAAGTATCAAGAATATCAATCAAAAGCAACGGCCCTCTATGTTAATTTTGGGGAAAGCTATGCCTTTTATGAACCTGAATTTTTAAAAATTACAAAAGAAACCTACGAACAATGGTTAGAAATCCTTCAGGAATTGAAAAATTACGATCATATGTTTGAACGTTTATTTGCTAAAAAAGAACATATCCTTAGCCAAAAAGAAGAAAAAATATTGGCGGCAGCGGGTGAAATCTTTGAAAGTCCTTCGGAGACTTTTGAAATTTTCGATAATGCAGATGTTAAATTTCCTTTTGTTAAAAATGAATTGGGAGAAAAGATTCAGTTGACACATGGTAATTATAGCTCTCTTATGGAAAGTAAAAACAGGGAAGTAAGAAAAGCGGCTTATGAAGCACTTTACAGCAATTATGAACAATATCAACATACCTATGCAAAAACTTTGCAGACCAATGTAAAAGTTCATAATTTCAATGCCCAAATACGCGCATATGACTCAGCACGTCAGGCAGCTTTGATGAGTAATTTTGTTCCAGAAAAAGTTTATGACGTCTTGATAGAAGGCATTCATCAACACTTACCACTTTTACATCGCTATATTGAATTACGTAAGAAAATCTTAGGAATTTCTGATTTCAAGATGTATGATATCTATACTCCATTATCTAATTTAGATTATAAATTCAATTACACTGAAGGAGTTAAGAAAGCGCAAGAAGTGCTTGCAGTTTTTGGTGAAGAGTATAGTCAGAAAGTTAAAGCGGCTTTTGATGAACGTTGGATTGATGTTGAAGAAAATGTCGGGAAACGGTCAGGAGCATACTCAGGTGGTTCTTATGATACCAAGGCATTTATGTTACTCAATTGGCAAGGAACATTGGACGATCTTTTTACATTGGTTCATGAGATGGGCCATTCTATTCACAGCACTTTTACAAGGGAAAATCAACCTTATGTTTATGGAGATTACCCAATCTTCTTAGCAGAGATTGCTTCAACTACCAACGAAAATATTTTAACTGAGACTTTGCTCAAAGAAAGTAATGATGAAAAGGAACGTTTTGCTCTTTTAAACCATTGGTTAGATAGTTTTCGAGGAACCGTATTTCGTCAAAGTCAATTTGCTGAATTTGAACAAAAAATTCACGAAGTCGATGCTGAAGGTGAAGTGTTGACGAGCGAATTTTTGAATTTTCTTTATGGCGAACTTAATGAAAAATATTATGGCTTATCTGCCAAAGAAAATCCTGAAATTCAGTTTGAATGGGCAAGAATTCCTCATTTCTATTATAATTTTTACGTTTTTCAATACGCGACTGGCTTTGCCGCAGCCTCATTTCTAGCTGAAAAAGTGGTGCATGGTTCGGTTACTGACCGTCAAAATTATCTTGATTATTTAAAAGCTGGTTCGTCAGCCTACCCACTAGACGTGATTGCCAAAGCTGGAGTTAATATGGAATCTACAGATTACTTAGAGTCTGCTTTTAAGCTTTTTGAAAAACGTTTGAATGAATTAGAAAAATTAGTTGAAAAAGGAGTCCATCTTTAAAAATGGTTGAAACATATAAAAGCACAAGTAACCCCATGATGAATCGACCAGTTGTCAAAGCCGAGTTAGTCGAATGGATGCGTTCAAGTCAAACACAAGTGACTGGAGAACTTGCAGAAGTCCTAAACTTTGCTAAAGAAAATAACATTCCAGTTATACCACATGAAACAGTTCTCTATTTTCAAATGCTATTGAGTCTGCTCAAGCCTAAAAGAATTCTGGAAATTGGGACAGCTATTGGTTTTTCAGCCTTAGTAATGGCACAAGAAGTTCCAGAAGCTGAGATTGTGACCATCGATCGTAATCCTGAAATGATTGAGCTAGCCAAGAAAAATTTAACTAAATACGATCACCGCAATCAAATTCAGCTTAAAGAAGGAGATGCTGCAGATGTTTTGCAAGAATTAAAAGGTCCATTTGATCTTGTTTTCATGGATTCAGCCAAGTCGAAATATGTTGAATTCTTACCTAAATCACTTGAATTGCTTTCAGAAAATGGTCTTATCCTAATGGATGATGTTTTTCAAGCGGGTGAAATATTGTTGCCAATCATGGAAGTTAAAAGAAATCAAAGGGCTTTGGAAAGAGGACTAAGAAAACTTTTTGATGAAGTGTTTGATAATCCAAGATATTTGACAAGCGTTCTCCCATTGGGAGATGGGTTATTAATGATAAAAAAATCATAAAAATACAGATAGAAGGAGTGGATGATTTAGAAAGTCTTTTGCATAAATAAAGCTTTCTTTGATTTTTTATGATATAATTACAACATCTTAAAAATAATACGATGTTATTAGTACATTATGACTATAAACATCAAATGATGCGAAGGAGAATATCTTGAAATTCAAAAAACTCGGATTAGTTATAACTACTGTCTTTGCCGGAGCCGCACTGGTAACCTTATCTGGTTGTTCAAGCAGCGATTCAGCAAACAAGGATATCATCACAATGAAAGGTGATACCATTCGCGTTTCTGATTTATACAAGGAAGCTAAACAATTTCCGTCACAACCTACAACTACGTTGCTTCAAAATTTAACTTTTGATAAAATTTTTGCTAAAGATTTTGGAAAAGAAGTCACTGATAAAGCTGTTAACAAAAAGGTTAAATCAACCAAGGATCAACTCGGAAGTCAATTTTCATCTGCCTTGCAACAACAAGGTTTGACTGAAGCAAGTTTCACACCATACATGCGTACACAAATGCTTGAACAAGCAGCGATTGACCATGAAATCAAAGAAACTCAATATACCGATGCTAATCTTAAAAAAGCTTGGGAATCTTATCATCCAGATGTAACTGCTTATGTTGTCTCTGAAACATCAAAAGATGCAGCAACAAAAGCTTTGGATGCGGCTAAAAAAGATGCTGCTGGGAAAGCAAGCTTTGAAAAAACAAATGCTGAAAGCAAAGTAACCTTCAACTCAACTTCAGCAACTGTGCCAACTGAAGTTCAAACAGCGGCTTTCAAATTGAAAAACGGTGAGTTCTCAGATGTGATTGAGTCTACTAGTTCATCAACTGGTACTACATCCTACTATATTGTTGAGATGGTTAAATCTTCAGAAAAAGGAAGTGACATGAATAAGTACAAAAATGAACTTAAAAATGTTATTAAAGCTGAAAAAGAACAAGATACAACCTTTGTCAGCGGAGTTATTGCTAAGTACCTCAAAAAGAATAATGTTACTGTGAAAGAATCTGATTTTGCATCAATCTTCTCACAATTCACTCAAACATCAAGTACATCTTCATCTAAATAATTTAAAAAAAATCAACTTTAAAGAGAGCTCAAAATGGTGAGAATGAGCAAGTTGATAAAAGTGCTTACAGCAGAGAGAACTGCTCTAACAACCAAAGTAAGATGATAGAAATTCTATCGTGAATAAGGGTGGTACCGCGGTATAACTGTATGCGCCCCTTTGTTTACGGTAGAATTTTATTGTTTTATTGTGAAAACAGTAACAAAGTATGCAAGATAAGTTTATTGCTAAGCTATAAACTTTTTATAAAAGGAGAAAATAATGAAAACCATGACTTCCGCAGAAGTTCGCCAAATGTTCCTCGACTTTTTCAAATCAAAAGGTCATACTGTTGAACCTTCGCAAAGTCTTGTTCCTGTGAATGACCCAACTTTGCTTTGGATTAATTCAGGAGTAGCAACACTAAAAAAATATTTTGATGGTTCAGTCGTACCTGAAAATCCAAGATTGACTAATGCTCAAAAAGCGATTCGGACAAATGATATTGAAAATGTCGGAAAAACTGCCCGTCACCACACCATGTTTGAAATGCTTGGGAATTTTTCAATTGGTGATTATTTCCGTAATGAAGCGATTGCTTTTGCTTGGGAATTATTGACAAGTTCTGAATGGTTTGAGTTTCCAGCAGAAAAACTTTATATCACTTATTATCCAGCTGATAAAGATACCTATAACCGCTGGGTTGAAGTTGGAGTTGATCCAAAACATCTTGTCCCAATTGAAGATAATTTCTGGGAAATTGGTGCTGGTCCTTCAGGTCCAGATACAGAAATATTCTTTGACCGTGGGGAGATTTACGACCCAGAACATGTTGGTTTGAAATTATTGGCTGAAGATATTGAAAATGACCGTTATATCGAGATTTGGAATATTGTTTTGTCACAATTTAATGCGAATCCAGCGATTCCACGTTCGGAATATCCTGAATTACCACAAAAAAATATTGATACGGGAATGGGGCTTGAACGGATGGTCTGCATTATTCAAGGTGGTAAAACAAACTTTGATACAGACTTATTCTTGCCAATTATTCGTGAAATTGAGAAACTCTCTGGAAAAACTTACAGTCCAGACAGTGAAAATATGAGTTTCAAAGTGATTGCTGACCATATTCGTTCACTCTCATTTGCTATTGGTGATGGTGCTTTGCCAGGAAATGAAGGACGTGGTTATGTTCTGCGTCGTTTACTTCGTCGCGCGGTTATGCACGGTAAAAAATTGGGAATTCAAGGTAAATTTTTAGCTTCACTCGTGCCAACAGTTGGTAAAATTATGCAATCATATTATCCAGAAGTGCTTGAAAAAGAAGATTTCATCATGCAAATTATTGACCGTGAAGAAGAAACTTTCAACCGCACGATTGATGCAGGTCAAAAATTGATTGATGAGCTTTTGGTAAATCTTAAAGCTGAAGGTAAAGATAGAATTGAAGGGGCTGATATCTTCCGCCTCTACGATACATATGGATTCCCTGTCGAATTAACCGAAGAATTAGCAGAAGATGAAGGATTCAAAATTGACCACGAAGGATTCAAAGTAGCTATGAAAGCTCAACAAGACCGTGCGCGTGCGGCTGTGGTTAAAGGTGGCTCAATGGGCGCTCAAAATGAAACTTTGTCTTCTATCGAAGTAGACTCAAAATTCCTTTATGAAGATAAAAAAGCCCAAGCAAAATTACTCGTGGCTATAAAAGATGATGAGCTTGTTGATGAAGTTACTGGCAAAGCTCAATTAGTATTTGACGTGACGCCTTTCTATGCTGAAATGGGTGGTCAAGTGGCTGATCATGGAGTAATTAAAGATTCTGAGGGTCAAGTTGTGGCAAATGTATTAGATGTACAACATGCGCCTCATGGTCAAAATCTTCATTCTGTTGAAACAGTTTCACCACTTAAAGTTGGCGAAACTTATACTTTAGAAATTGATGAAGAACGTCGTTCTGCTGTTGTGAAAAACCATACAGCGACTCACTTACTTCATGCTGCTTTGCATAATATTGTTGGGAATCACGCACTACAAGCTGGTTCACTTAATGAGGTGGAATTCTTACGTTTTGACTTCACTCACTTTGCTCAAGTAACCAAAGAAGAGTTGGCTGAAATTGAGCGTCAAGTTAATGAAGTGATTTGGCAATCATTAAAAGTTGAAACAGTTGAAACTGATATTGCTACAGCCAAAGAAATGGGTGCAATGGCTCTTTTCGGTGAAAAATATGGTAAAAATGTTCGTGTTGTAAAAATTGGAGATTATTCAATTGAACTTTGTGGAGGAACACATACGCAAACAACTTCTGAAATTGGTCTTTTCAAGATTATTAAAGAAGAAGGAATTGGTTCTGGTGTGCGCCGGATTATTGCTGTGACAGGTCAAAAAGCTTATGAAGCCTTCAAAGATGCTGAAAATACTTTGAGCGAAGTGTCTGGATTGGTTAAAGCACCACAAGCTTCACAAATCGTCGCAAAAGTTTCTAACTTACAAGATGAACTTAAAGCAGCTCAAAAAGAAAATGATGCTTTAGCTGGCAAACTTGCGGCCAGTCAATCAGATGAAATCTTCAAAAATGTACAAAGAGCTGGTTCTGTAAGCTTTATTGCGAGTCAAGTCACTGTTCCTGATGCCAATGGCTTACGTAATTTGGCAGATATTTGGAAACAAAAAGAATTGTCAGATGTCCTCGTTTTAGTCGCTACAATTGGTGAAAAAGTAAGTCTTTTAGTGGCTTCTAAATCGTCAGATGTAAAAGCGGGTAATTTAGTTAAAGAATTAGCACCATTTGTTGATGGTCGTGGTGGTGGAAAACCAGATATGGCTATGGCCGGTGGTTCAAATGCAGCAGGAATTCCTGAACTTTTGACGGCTGTTGCTGAAAAATTAGGATAAGACAAGAATATCGTAGATCATCTACGATATTTTTTCTTTTTTGGTCAGCAAGTATTTGTGGTAAAATGAGAAAAATACTTGAAAGAGAAGTCTAAAATGAAGATAGCGATTTTTGGGGATTCAATCACAAATGGATTTGGTATGGACGAAGGAGGCTCATCAAATATTCTGGCAAGATTAATTGAGAAAAAAGAGCCAAATGTTAGAGTTTTGCTTCATGGAATCAATGGAGATGATACTTATGGAGGACTTCTTCGACTAAAATATGTTGTCGAAGAAAAAGCTGATTTGAATTTCATTTTCTTTGGGGCAAATGATGCTTCACCTTATCATTTGATTCGGCCAAAAGAATTTAAGGATAATTTAGAGCAAATGATTGCACAGCTGGATGGAAAAAGAACAGTTCTAATTACTCCTCCTTTTTATAATGATGACGAACCGACGCATTATAGTCGGCTGTCTGAGGTTGAACTTTTTAGACAGGCAACAATTGATTTGGCAAAAGAAAAATCGCTCAAGTTGATTGATATTTACCAGGTCATGTTGGAACAAGAAAATCCAAAAGCCTTGTTAAGAGCTGATGGTTTACATTTTACTTTAGAAGCTTACCAGCTTTTGGCTGAGGAAATTTTGACTGTGATAAAAAATTTTATTCAATAATTTCTACAAAATCATTGGTAGGGTAACGCCGATGGGGATAACCTGCTTTTAAGGGTTTACCAAGAGGGAGCATTAGGATAGGTTCAAGGTTTTGAGGAATATTTAAAAATTCCATTATTTTTTGGAAATCAGTACCGCGCATAGGATTAGACTCGTAGCCAAATGCTCTGATTGTATGCATCAGATTCATGGCAAAAAGTCCGTTATCAAATCTGAGTCCTTCGTTACTGATATCCTCGGGATGAAGTTTTAGATAAGTATGTACTCGACTAGTTTTTTCTGTCAGCTGATTTTCTGAAATGATGTGATTTTCTAAATTGAATTTCATAATTTTTTGAATATCGTAGTTACTTTTGTCGCCAAAAATCAGAAATACTGCGGAGGCATCGGCAATTTGTTGTTGCTTGAAAGAAATATTTTTCAAGATTTCTTGTTTTTCCTTATTTTTGACAACGAAGACTTTCCAAGGTTGGAAATTGTTTCCTGAAGGGGCATTAGCCGCATGGCTAAGAATATCCATAATTTCTTGGTTACTGATTTGTGCTGTGGGATCAAAAGTTCTGACGGATTTGCGTCCATCTAAAAAGTCTAATTGTGTCATTCTTGTTCTCCTTGATTTATTGATGGAGTTATTATAATATAATAGAGTATAAAAAGATAGTACGCACTTTTTTGTTACTGTAAAAATGTTAAGGAGCACAAATGGATCAAGAATGTGGTGTGAGTAAAGTCATGGATATTTTTGGGGGAAAATGGAAATTAAAAATTCTTTGGATAATATGTAATCATGAAGGGATTCGTTTTAATCAATTGCGAAGAGAGGTTAACGGAATTACTAATGTGATGTTGACGAGGTCTTTAGAGCTTTTGATGGAACACAATTTGGTTATCCGCAAAGATTTTCAGACCATTCCACCACATGTTGAATATTATTTGACCAAAAAAGGAGAAGATTTAGTACCTTTTATGCAGCAACTAGATCTTTGGGGGCGAGAAAATCTGTAATTGCCTAACATTTTTGTGGTCTTATGGTAAAATTAAATTAAGAGATTCTTGGAGAATGATAAATATGGTAAAAAATACAGAAGATAAGCCGCTAGCTCAGAATAAAAAAGCACGGCATGATTATGAAATTTATGAGACTTTTGAGGCGGGAATTGTGCTGACAGGAACGGAGATTAAGTCGGTTCGGCAGGCAAAAATTCAGCTCAAAGATGGGTTTGCCAGAGTTCGCAATGGCGAAGTTTGGCTATCAAATGTTCATATTGCGCCATTTGAGCAAGGAAATATTTTTAATGTTGAGGAGTTGCGCACGAGAAAATTATTGCTCAATAAAAAAGAAATTGCTAAGATTGATAAAGAATTATCAGGAACAGGAATTACTTTTATTCCTTTAAAAGTTTATTTGAAAAATGGCTTTGCCAAAGTGCTGATGGGACTTGCTCGAGGTAAAAAAGATTATGATAAGCGAGAAAGTCTTAAACGCAAAGAGCAAAATCGCGATATTGCAAGACAGCTTAAAGCTTACAATCGTTAATAATTATTAAAAAAATACTGACGGCCTTGTCAGTATTTTTTATTTACTGACGGATTATTCTGTCAGTAAAATTTCAGTTTTTGTGAGATAGGAAATAAATTTTGTTCATATTATTTTTATAAGGAAAATATAAATGATAAAATTATTATAAATAAATTAAGGAAGGAGCATTGAAATATTTTGTTGAAACACTTTTAAAAGAGTGTAATATAAAGAATTTATAGAATAATGAAACTAATATAAAGGGTTATGTCTTTAAATAATGCAAATATTTTAAAACAGTAAATGATAAAAAAATAAGAAATGGAGAAGGATATGACAAAAATAATCGAAGTTATAGATTTAAGAAAATCTTTTAAAGAAAAAGAAGTTTTAAAGGGAATTAATCTGTCAGTAAATGAAGGTGAAATTTATGCTTTACTTGGTTCAAATGGTTCTGGTAAAACAACAATGATTAACATTCTATCAACTATTTTATCTAAAGATTCAGGACAGGCGTTTATTGATGGCTATGAAGTGGGGGGAAATCCTCAAGAAGTCCGTCAGTTAATTTCTCTGACGGGACAATTTGCGGCCTTGGACGAAATGCTGACAGGACGTGAAAATATTGAAATGATGGCAAAACTTGCTCGAGTGAAAGATTGGAAAGCTCGGGCGCAGGAATTGCTTACGCAAGTTTCAATGCATGAAGCAGCTGACGAGCGTGTCTCTACCTATTCAGGTGGGATGAAACGGCGCATTGACGTTGCAATGGGACTTGTTGCCCGACGTGAAATCCTCTTTTTAGATGAGCCAACAACGGGACTTGACCCAGAAGCGCGTAATGAAATTTATGAATTGGTAGAAGAACTGACAAAAACAGGAGTCACAATCTTCTTAACTACACAATATTTGCAAGAAGCAGAAAAACTGGCTGACCATATTGCGATTTTACACGAAGGAAAAATCAGTAAAGAAGGAAGCTTAGAAAAGTTACAAGAAGAACATTCACATCTGGGAGAAAAACCGTCATTGGAAGAAATTTTCCTTGATGTGATCATAAAGAAGGAGGTTTACGTATGATTAGAGATATTATGACTTTAACGGGGCGAAATATGAAGCGAATTCTCAGAGTTGGCGAAGCTTTGATATCGATACTTGTTATCCCAATCGTGATGTTTTTAGTGAACTATTATGTTTTCGCAGGTGGAGAAGGTGCTGCATTAGCCAATATTTATCCATTTATGGCGATTCTCTGTGTGCTGATGGGCATATCTTACACGGGACTTAGGGTTTATGAGGACAAGAAAAGTAATATGTTTGCCAGAGTCAAATCGCTGCCGATTCATCAATCGTCACTCCTTTGGTCGCACGTGATGACAACGGTCATTTGTACGTTGATGTCGCTGGCATCAATTACTGGTTTGGCTTTTCTATTTGGGATTGAGTCGCCTGCAAATATTGGACATTGGGGATTGTTGGTATTGGGACTTTTAGTCTTTACAGCCGCCCTGTCTTGGATTATGATTCTTGGTGGCTTGATTGCAAAATCAACCTCAGCAGCTTCTGCATTCTTTTATATGTTCATGATTTTTGCATTCTTGACCCCAGGATTTATGGGGCCAGTAGCACTTCCAGATTTCTTATTGCCAATCGCAAATGTTCAACCAGTTACCATCATGGTTAATGGAATCACAGAACTTTTGGTTGGAGGAAATATTCATTTGGACTTAGGGCTTGGTTTTCTGTGGGCACTTGTGATTTTCTTAGGTGGATATGTGATTTCACAACGGTTGTATAAGGAAAAAATAAAATAAACTTGATAGAACTATCAGTAAAACTGGTAGTTTTTTTGATGAAAAAAAGTATTTACGTTCCATTTACCTTGTATTTACTAAGTGTTTACAAGCGGTTCGGTCTTTCGATGATAAAATAGTTTTGTAAGCAAAAAGCTTAACAACTTATTTAGAAATTAATTGGAGAAACTTCTCATGAAAAAGAAAATTCTTGTTGGTCTTATTACTGCTGGTGCATTGTTGACTTTGGCGGCCTGTGGTTCATCAAATGGTTCATCATCTAGCAGCTCAAGTTCTTCTGACAAAGCTTTGTCAGGAAAAATTATCGCTGGAGGTTCAACAGCTCTTCAACCATTAGCACAACAATCGTCAACAGAATTTATGGCTAAAAATCCTTCTGTTCAAGTAACTGTGCAAGGTGGTGGGTCTGGTGTCGGCTTGACCCAAGTGGCTGCTGGTTCTTTCCAAATTGGGAACTCTGACATTTTTGCTGAGGAAAAATCCGGAATTGATGCTTCAGCAATTACTGATCACAAAGTAGCAGTTGTTGGTTTTGCCCCAATTATTAACGCTAAAACTGATGTGAAAAATTTAACTTCACAACAATTGCAAGACGTCTTTACTGGTAAAGTGACAAACTGGAAAGAAGTGGGTGGTTCAGATCAAAAGATTACTGTTATCGGTCGAACTGAAGGTTCTGGAACACGCGTGAATTTCGATAAGTTTGCACTGGGTGGTGCAACAGAAGTTAAAGGACCAACACAAGATGCGTCTGGTTCAGTTGTTCAAATGGTAGGTCAAACACCAGGAGCCATCTCATATGTTGCACTTTCTTATGTTGATACAAGTAAAGACATCAAAGATATTTCGATTGATGGTGTTGAGCCAACTGAAGCAAATGTTGTAACTAATGACTATAAAGTTTGGTCTTACGAACATATGTACACGAATACTAAAAAAGAAACAGCGGCGGATAAAGCCTTCATCAAATATGTTTCTGAAAACAACAAAGATATTAAAAAATTAGGATATATTCCAATTAGCGACATGAAAGTTGAACGTGATGCTGACGGAAATATTACTAAAAAATAAGACGAAGGCTGATTCAATTTCGACAGAAATCAGTTTGTCAGTAAAATAATTAGGTATAAGAAGTAGTGGTTAATCGCATCATTCAAAGCAATAAAAATTTTCTTCTTCATAAATTAGAATTTTACGCTCAGCTACTTTTTTATAAAATCAATGCTTGGTGAATTTAAACAGGGTTTACTGAGCATTAGGCTTTAAATATATCTTCATATTCTTTCCCTAAAGACAGGAAGCTGCTCATTCTCTAAGAATTGAGCATTTTCCCGTATTATTTACAAAACATTTACATAAGAACGCTGTCATCAAGCGACCTTTGAGGGGGCATTATGTTATAATTAAGCTATGAAGAAGAAAATTTTTATTGCTTTGATGGCCAGTGTAAGTTTATTTACATTGGCAGCTTGTGGTTCTGGAAATAAACAGGTCACGGCTGGTGGCTCAACTGCTTTGCAGCCAATGGTTGAACATGCTTCTATGTCATATATGAAGCAAAATCCTGATGAAATTATCATGGTTCAAGGGGGCGGTTCTGGTGTTGGTTTAGCTCAAGTTGCTGCTGGTTCTTTTCAAATTGGTAATTCTGATATTTTTGCCGAAGAAAAGTCAGGAATAGCGGTTGATAAAATTATTGACCATAAAGTTGCTGTTATTGGTTTTGCACCAATTATCAACAAAAAGTTAAAAGTAAAAAACTTGTCTCAACAAGAACTGATTGATATTTTCACTGGGAAAATCACTAATTGGAAAGAAGTTGGGGGCCAAGATCAAAAAATTACAGTTATTGGTAGAACTGCTGGTTCAGGAACGCGTGTGAATTTTGATAAATATGCGTTGAATGGCGCAACAGAAGTGAATGGTCCAACTCAAGATGCTTCAGGTTCTGTTGTTCAATTAGTAGGGCAAACGCCAGGGGCTATTTCTTATGTTGCTTTTAGTTACACTGATAAACCGGGAGTAAAAGCAGTCAATGTTGACGGTGTCGCTCCGACTTATGACAATGTGAAGACTAATGCATGGAAAATCTGGTCATACGAGCACATGTACACCAATAAATCTCGTAAAAATACGATTGAAAATAAATTTATCGAATACGTTCAAAATGATAAAAAAACACTTGAGCAATTAGGCTATATCCGTGTCTCTGAGATGAAAGTTGACCGAGACGCAAAAGGAAATGTTGAAAAAATCAGGTAATCACCTTTAAATTTTGTGATAAAAACAAATTAGAACTGATAATAGTCAGCTTTAATATACTTTAAAAATAAAGTTTTAAGTGAAAAAAATTTGCATTATCAAATAAAATATAAATCAACAAAAAATAGTTAGGTCCTTATGGAAAATTCAAAAATCAAAGAAAAATTGCTTTCAAGCAATAAAAATTCAAGGCTTGAAAAATTTGGTAAGAGTTTGACGTTCTTATGTATTGCCCTCATTGTCTTCGTTGTAGGCGCAATCCTCGTCTTTGTTGCTCAAAAAGGTCTGTCAACTTTTTATTCAGATGGCGTAAATCCTTTCCGCTTCCTCTTTGGAACCAACTGGTCACCAGGTAATCTTGGACCAGATGGTAAACCTGCAGTTGGGGCTTTGCCAATGTTTGCGGGTTCATTGATTGTTACGGTACTTTCTGCACTTGTTGCCACACCTTTTGCGATTGGTGCAGGAATTTACATGACAGAAATCTCACCAAAATATGGTAAAAAAATCTTGCAACCTGTCATTGAACTCCTTGTAGGGATTCCGTCAGTAGTTTATGGTTTCATTGGTTTGACCGTTGTCGTGCCTGCCATTCGTAACGTTTTTGGCGGAACAGGTTTGGGACTTTTGTCAGGTGTGTTTGTGCTCTTTGTCATGATTTTGCCAACTGTAACTTCGATGACTGTGGACGCCATGAAAGCTGTCCCTTCTTATTATAAAGAAGCATCACTCGGACTTGGTGCCACTCGCTGGCAAACGATTTGGCGTGTTCTCTTACGTGCGGCTACACCAGGAATTTTGACTGCGGTTATCTTTGGAATGGCGCGTGCCTTTGGTGAAGCTTTGGCTATTCAAATGGTCGTTGGTAATGCGGTCATGATGCCAAAAGATTTGATTTCACCAGCTTCAACCTTGACATCAATCTTGACTTCAGGAATTCCTAATGCAACACCTGGTATTCAATTGAATGCACTTTGGTCACTTGCCTTACTCCTTTTGATTATGTCACTCTTTTTCAACCTCGCAATGCGTGCTATTGCTAAGAAAGGAAGTCTTAAATAATGAACGCTAAACGCTCTGACAAGATTGCCACTGGTGTCCTTTACGTCCTTTCTGGCATCATTGTGCTTATCCTCGCTTTTTTACTGGCATATATTTTAGTTAAAGGTTTGCCAGTTATCTTTAAAGACCCTAAATTTATCATCACCGCGTCAAATCCGTTGACAGGTGGTGGGATTGCAGTTCAACTATTTAACTCTGTTTATCTATTGATTGTAACGCTGATTATCTCTGTTCCCCTATCGCTAGGTGCTGGGATTTATCTGTCTGAGTATGCAAATCAGAAACATTGGTTAACTGGTGTTGTTCGCTCAGCCATTGAAGTATTGTCTTCACTTCCTTCAATCGTTGTTGGGCTTTTCGGGATGTTAATTTTCGTTTTACAATTTGGTCTCGGTTTCTCTGTTTTATCTGGCGCTTTAGCATTGACCGTTTTCAATCTTCCTTTGATGACCCGTAATGTTGAAGAATCACTTCGAGCAATTCCAACTTCACAACGTGAAGGCGGTTTGGCACTCGGAATGTCTCGCTGGGAAACAGCAACACAAGTTATTTTACCAGCGGCAGTTCCTGGAATTATCACAGGGGTGATTCTTTCATCAGGACGTGTCTTTGGTGAGGCAGCGGCTTTGATTTATACTGCTGGACAAACAAATTTGCCGATTAACTGGGCAAACTGGAATCCGATGAGCTTGACTTCACCTCTGTCACTTTTCAGACCAGCTGAAACCTTGGCTGTTCATATCTGGGCACTTAATACTGAGGGAACAATTTCAACGGCGCAACAAATTTCTGCAGGAGCCTCAGCGGTATTGATTATCTTTGTCCTCCTCTTTAACCTGGGTGCTCGTTTCATTGGGAATCGAATTCACAAGAAATTAACCTCTTCAAATTAAGAAAACTTATAAGTTTAACAGAAAGAATAATTATGGCAACAACATATGACTGGACTCAGCGCAAAATTATGGTGCCTGAGAAAGAAGAAATAGCATTATCAACCAATGATTTGCGTGTTTTCTATAATGGAACAAAAGAAGCAATTCATGGTGTGACAATGTCATTTCCCAAAAATGAAATAACTGCACTTATTGGCCCTTCTGGTTCTGGTAAATCGACTTATCTGCGTGCATTAAATCGAATGAATGATACGATTGATGGAGCACGCGTAACTGGTGAAATCAATTATGAAGGGGTCAATATTAACGACAACAAAGTAAATGTCTTTGAAGTTCGTAAGCAAATTGGGATGGTTTTTCAAAGACCCAATCCATTTCCTAAATCAATTTATGAAAATATTGCCTTCATTCATCGCCGCGATGGGGTGAGAGATAAGAAAAAATTGGACGAGATTGTTGAAACCTCACTGAAGCAAGCTGCTTTGTGGGAGCAAGTCAAAGATAATCTTAATCAATCGGCTTTGGCTATGTCTGGCGGACAAGCGCAGCGTTTGTGTATTGCACGTGCCTTGTCAGTAAAACCAGAAATTATCTTGATGGATGAACCGGCTTCTGCCCTTGACCCAATTTCAACCATGCAAATTGAAGAAACGATGATGGAACTTAAAGAAAATTATACGATCATTATCGTGACTCACAATATGGCTCAAGCTTCTCGAGCTTCTGATAATACAGCATTTTTCTATTCTGGAGATTTGATTGAGTATGATAAGACAAGCACTATTTTCACTCAACCTAGTTTACAATCAACAGAGGACTATGTTTCTGGTCACTTTGGTTAAGAAATAAAAACATCACACATTTATTCAATTTTGTTGTCAAAATTTGATAAAAATTACTGACAAAGCTACAAAGTTGCTAAAATATTTTCTGTCAGTAAAACATACTGATAGAAAGTCAAAAATTTTTTGTCATAGGACAGTCATTTGTACTTTGCCCTGCCAGCAAGCGCTTCAGCGCTTAGTTGGAATGGACAGCGTAGTGCGCAGCACGTAGATGGTACATTACGAATGTGCTAGTAGTTCTATCAGTAACTTATAAAAAGGTAAGATATGGAAAAAGAAGCAGTTTTAACCGTCAGCGACTTGTCGCTTTATTACAGCAAGAAAAAAGCGTTGAATACGATAAACATGACATTCTACAAGAATGAAATTACAGCGCTCATTGGTCCGTCTGGATGTGGAAAATCAACACTATTGCGCTCAATCAATCGTATGAATGATTTGATTCCAACAGTGACTATCACTGGAGCCATTGATTACAAAGGTAAAAATATTTATAGTCCAAAAGTTGATACCGTTGATTTACGAAAAGAAATTGGTATGGTTTTCCAACAACCGAATCCCTTCCCATTTTCAATTTATGAAAATGTGGTTTATGGACTGCGCTTAAAAGGTGTCAAAGATAAAGCACTTCTTGATGAAGTGGTGGAAAACTCACTTAAAGCAGCAAATATTTGGGATGAAGTAAAGGATATTTTGCACAGTTCAGCTCTTGGACTTTCAGGGGGACAACAACAACGGGTTTGTATCGCTCGTGTCCTTGCGGTCAATCCAGAAATTATCTTAATGGATGAACCAACATCAGCCCTTGACCCAATTTCAGCGGCTCGTGTCGAAGAAACCATGCTTGAACTTAAAAAAGATTATACAATCGCTATCGTGACGCATAGTATGCAACAAGCATCACGTATTTCAGATCGTACCGCTTTTATGTTAGACGGGAATCTGATTGAGTATAATGATACAAAAAGTATTTTCTTGAATCCAGAAAAACAAGAAACATCTGATTATATTTCTGGTAAATTTGGATAAATTTTACTGACAGCCTTTGATGCTGACTTTAGAATGGAATTGACCGTTTAGCCAAAAGGTGAAGCGAGATATTGCATTAGCATTCATTAAAGCGAAATATCATCGATTTAATGAATGTCTCATAATAACATTACTATAAAAACAAAGAGGGGTAATTATGTTGCGTACACAATTTGAAGAAGACCTTAATAAACTTCACAATCAATTTTACTCAATGGGCACGCAAGTTTCTGCTCAATTGAATAAGGCCGTTCGTGCCTTTGTTAGCCATGATCGTGATCTGGCTGAACAAGTCATTGAAGGCGACCATGCCATTAATGACCAAGAAAAAAGTCTTGAAAACCAATCATTAGAAATGATTGCACTTCAACAACCTGTTTCTAGCGATTTGCGAACAATCATCACAGTCCTTAAAGCGTCATCTGACCTTGAACGAATGGGTGACCACGTTGCATCTATCGCTAAGGCAACCATTTCACTTAAAGGTGAAGAACGAATTCATGTGGTTGAAGAAGATATTAGCTTACTCGGTGAAAAAGTTAAATCTATCGTTGATGCTTCGCTCAATGCTTATATTCAAGGCAATGATAAACGGGCTCATGAAATTGCTGAACAACAATATGTCATCAAAAGCATGAGTCATGAAATTCAAGAAAAAATTCTTGATGGAATGAAAGAAAACTCTGAAACAGTAACAACAGGTAAAGAATACCTGTTGACATTGGTTTACTTAGAACGAATTACCGGTTACGCGGTCAATCTCTGTGAGTGGATTGTTTACTTGAATTCTGGAAATATTATTGAACTTTAAAATAAAAAGTTACTGACAAGAATTGCTGTCATAGGATAGTCGTTTGTACTTTAGTACATTACGAATATCCTAGCAGTTCCATCAGTAACTTTTTTTATTGTCATAATCAATTTCAATGACTTGGTGGGTCAGATAATTATTTTCAGCAAAGTCCATTTTGATGACATAGGGCATTTTGCCAGCTAAAGATTGAAAATCTTGAAACTGAAAGTCTGGTTGATAAAAATTTAAAATGGTAGAAAGAGAAGTACCATGAGTTCCGATTGCAACTTTTTGATTGTTAGAAGTTGATAAAATCTGTTCAAGGGCTGAAATATTACGATTTTGCACTTCTCGCAAGGATTCTCCATCAGCAAGTTTATAATCAAAATCATTCCATTGTCGCTTAGCAAAGGGCCAAAAATCAGCTATTTCATGGCCAACATTTCTTTCTCTCAAATCAGAAATGAGTTGAATTTCAAGATTTTTAGAGTGAGCAAGAGGATTCAGGGTACGAACAGAACGTTGAAATGGACTGGAAAAAATTTGATCAATCGAAGTATGTTCAAAAGCATCAGCTAAGATAAGTGCGCGTTTTTCACCCTCGGCAGTCAGCGGAACATCCATATCGTCATAGGCTGCATTATCTCTAAGAGAATGTCGAATAAAATAAATTTCAGTCATGTGAATCTCCTTTTTGATGTTCTAACCTTCCAAAATTTCAATTTTTAAAGGTTGGGTTGAAATTTCCACTTGCCCTCCCAGAGGAAAAGTAAAAATCGGTTGAGTATGTCCAAAATCGACATCATAGACGACTGGAATTGTTTTTAAATGAGGGTATTTATCTAAAATAAAATATAAAATTTCTTCAGTCATCCCCTCTTCCTTTGGAAAACGACCAATGACTAAGGCAGAAATTTTAGGATAAACTTGTAAAAAATGAGCTAATTCTCGGTCCCAATCATAAAAATCTTCACCTTCAGCATTTTCTAAAAAAGCAATTGGTTGATTGGATTTGACCTGAGCACTAGTTCCTGTCACAAGCATCAGGGTATTGAGATTTCCGCCAATAATCTCCCCTGACGCTTTCCCATGATTATATATTTTCCAGGTAGCAGGCAGGAGATGACGAGCTTGAGTGGGGTCGTACCAAGCATCACTCGTGTAGAAATCGCTGGCATTTAAAGAATAAGTTGACTGACCAGCGACTGCATTTTGCCAGGAATTAGTTTGAAAGTCTTGCAATTCATCCATTAAAAAGGCGATGTAACCAGGACCATAGTAAGTGACTAAGCCAGTTTTAGCGAAGATTGCTTGATGAAGAACAGTGATATCAGAAAAGCCACAGAAAATTTTAGGATTATTTTTTACAATGTTCCAATCGATATAAGGGAGAAGTTCATTAGAGTTAAAGCCACCAATGGTACATAAAATAGCTTTGACATTAGGGTCTAAAAAAGCCGCATGGAAATCTGCAAGTCGTGAATTAATCGAACTTGATTCAAGCAAATCATTTTCTAAAATATGCTGACCAAAAGTAACCTGATAACCAAGTGCTTCAAGACGAGCTTTTGCTTTTAATTTGTCTTCAAATTTTCCGGTCCGAGTCAAAGAAGAACTAGGTGAAATCACGCGGATTTCATTGCCCTTTTGTAATTTTTTAGGAAATATTTTAGTCATTCATCAAAGCCCTCCGTCAGTAAATTGAACTAATTATAGCATTTACTGACAGCATTGTCATCAAAAATATTTGAAGATTTTAATTTAGGATTCTATTTTGAAAGTTACTGATGGAAATTCTGTCAGTAATCTTAAACAAAAAAATCTACTGACAAGTTATAAAAATTTCTGTCAGTAGATTTTTTTATTATTTAATTACTTCAAGTCCACCCATATAAGGACGAAGGACTTCAGGAACAGTGATTGAGCCATCTTCATTTTGATAATTTTCAAGGATAGCAGCCACAGTACGTCCAACAGCAAGTCCAGAACCATTCAAAGTGTGGAGGAGCTGAACTTTACCCTCTTCGTCACGATAACGAATTTGGGCACGACGGGCTTGGAAATCTTCACAGTTTGAACATGAAGAAATTTCACGATAAGTATTTTGAGCAGGAATCCAAACTTCTAAATCATAAGTTTTAGCAGCAGAAAATCCCATATCGCCAGTAGATAAAGCCACAACACGGTAAGCAAGACCCAATTTTTGAAGAATGTTTTCAGCATTTGCTGTCATTTTTTCAAGTTCGTCATAAGATTGGTCAGGTTTTGCAAATTTAACCATTTCAACCTTGTGGAATTGGTGCAAACGAATCAAACCACGAGTATCGCGACCAGCAGAACCAGCTTCAGAACGGAAAGAAGGGCTCATCGCTGTGAATTTAATTGGCAATTCGCTACCGTCCAAAATTTCGCCACGGTAGTAGTTAGTCAAGGGAACTTCAGCAGTTGGAATTAAGACAAAACCACGGTCATCTTTCAATTCAAAAGTGTCTTCTTTAAATTTAGGATATTGACCAGTTCCAAACATTGATTCTTGATTAACCATATAAGGAGTGATCATTTCAGTATAACCTTCTTTACCGTGCTCATCAAGCATGAAGTTATAAAGGGCACGTTCAAGTCTTGCTCCAGCACCCTTGTAGAAAAGGAAACGTGAACCAGTGACTTTACCACCACGTTCCCAGTCCAAAATTCCTAAATCTTCACCCAAATCCCAATGAGCTTTAGGTTCAAAATTGAAAGTTGGAGTTTGACCAACACGACGAACCTCAACATTGTCATCTTCATCAGCACCAATTGGCGTACTTTCATGAGGAAGGTTTGGCAACATGATGATGATTTCATTCAAGTTTTCTTCAATTTCAGTAAGTTCAGCGTCAATGGCTTTGATTTCAGCAGAAACTTTTTGCATCGCTGCAATTTGTGTGCTAGCATCACCTTTTGCACGTTTTACTTGGGAAATTTCATCAGAAACACTATTGCGTTCAGCTTTCAAAGCCTCAGATTTTACAATAAGTTCACGACGTTTAATGTCTAAGTCATGAAGTTTTTCAAGTTTTTCTTTTTCAACACCACGAGTAGCTAATTTTGCAGCAACGCCATCAAAATCAGCACGGATTTTTTTAATATCAAGCATAAGCTCTCCTTTATTTTTTGTTAATTTTATAATCAATCTACTGACGAAAATTTAAACGCTATAAGTAAGCTAAAAATCTTTTGTCAGTAGAAAAAAAGCGCCCAAATTCGAAATGAATTAGGGCGCGATAATCGCACGGTTCCACCTAAATTATCTATTGATTTACTGAAAAATCCGTCAGTAAAAATAGAACTCTGATGTTTGTAACGTAAACAGAACGTTCTCGTTTTCATGAGAAATTTAAAAGAAGTAGAAAGTCGTTGCTTAATTTTACTTGCTTTCACCAAACGCAAGCTCTCTAAAAAAAGTTCACAAGACCCTTTTCTAAAATTATTTTACCATTTTGTGAATTACTTTGTCAAAAATTTTAAAAGTGATTGCTGCTGGATTAAACATTTTCTATTTTTTGAAAGCACGACGGAAAGGGTCAAGTAAACTTGGGGCTCTGACAATGTTTTCCTTGCCCACATATTCAGCTACTCTCTTTAAAATAGGACCAGAATCTTTAGAAGAAAAGCGAACTTTTGCCTGAGTGTCCAAAATTAAAGAAAATTGCTGACCAAGTTTTCCGCTGATTGAAACATCAACTTCGGCACTTTTTATACTTTTCCAAGAAAAGAAAATATTTTTCCCACGGTGAGGATTTTTATATTGAAATTCAATTCCAGCATTTCCTAAAATAATTTTTCCATTTTCAACGACACCTAAATAAGCCGTTCCCTTTGTCTCCAAAAAAATTTCTGAATTATTAGCTTCCAAAATCGCCCTCATTTCCATTGATACTTGTATTATAACATATCTACAAAGGAGTAGATAATAAATTTTGATTCCAAAGAGGGATATGGTTTATAGATTAATTATAAAAATGTTATCATTAGATTATAAGAAAAAACTAATAAAGGAGGTAAGATGACTTTAATCGGAGTAAAAATTGATCGACTATTTCTCAGAGACTTATTCATACTACTCATTGGTGTAGGACTTTATATTTTATCCATTCAACTATTTGTTGTTCCTAATGCTATGGCAAGCAATGGAATTGCAGGATTTTCAGTCTTTATTCATTTTGTTTTTGGTCTCAATCCAGCCTTGACCTTTTTTGCGGTCAATATTCCATTGTTTCTTGTCAGTTGGAAATTACTTGAACAAAGAGAATTATTACTGACCATCCCAGGAGCATTAGCCATGAGCGGTTGGATGATGATATATGAGGCTATTGGAATTACAGGCTTTCAAATGGACTCATTAATTGCTGTAGGGGTGATTGATGGAATTCTTTCAGGGATTGGAGCAGGCTTAGTTGTCTTATCACAGGGGACATTTGGTGGCTCTATTCTCTTAGCTCGACTTTTTGAAAACAAATGGAAAATTTCTATTGATAAGACATTATTTGGGATTGATATTGTTGTGATGTTATTAGCACTTGTAACTTATCTGGCCCTTCCAAACTTTTTTGTGACACTCCTATCTTGTTTTATTTTTAGTAAAGTGACACGATTCATCGGACGTTCTTCTTATCGTCAGCAAGTTCTTGAAAAATTTGGATTAAGAAAAAGAGAAAGAAGTTGTACTTGCGCGACAAGTGACTGCTCATGTCCCAACTAATAAAAAAATCCCCAAACAGGGATTTTATTTTTTTTTCTTTCTTTTAAAAGCATTTTTAAAAGTTCCAAGGAAACTTGGCGATTTAACCACTTTTTCGTTTCCGAGATAGTGACGAATCCATTTTAAAACTGTTCCTGAGTTTTTCGAAGAAAAACGAACTTTAGAACCGTTTTGTAGAACGATTGAAAACTGACGACCGACTTTAACTTCACCCTTGAGTGTTTTAGAGACGTCACCCTCGACACGAGCAACTGAAGTCCAAGGAAAAGTCATATTTTTTTCAACATTGCGATCATTATAAAATTCAAAAGCAACATCGCCAATTAGAATTTTACCATATTCAGCAAAACCCAAATAAACAATTCCTTCTGTTGAATAATCAGCTTTAGTATTTAGTGATTGAGCCACAGATTCTCTCCATTTCATAGATTAATAATCTAAAAACCATTATACCATAAAAACGCTTTACTTGCTCTAAATATTCTAAAGTTCAAGTGATAAATTATAATAAAAAAACCAATCCGAAGATTGATTTTTGTTAATCCATTGATTACATGATTTGAGCCCAACGACCGAGGATACCCACGATGAAGAGACCAAAGATAATAACGATTGGAGAAACTTTTTTCTTAAGCAACCACATACAAAGGAATGTGATAAGCAAACCAGCAAGACCAGGAATCAATTGATTCAAGTTATCTTGAAGATAAGTTACTTTTGTAGGATCAAGAGAAAGTTTGTTACCTACTTGACCAAGAATCTCATGAAGTTGTGTACCAGATACAGAACCTTTAGGGAATTCTACGTAAGCACCTTTTTGTAAAGGAATTTTTGAAACAACAGCGTTAGCACCGTTGAAGTTGATTGTTACCCAACGTTGAATCAATACACCAAGGACGAACATACCAAGGATAGATGCACCTTTAGTAACAGTTTGGAGAAGTCCTCCACCAAGGTCTTTAGTGATTGCAGAACCTGATTTATAACCAAATTCTTGAGTGTACCACAAGAAAGCGATACGGATTGCATTCCACACGATGAAGAAGAAGAGTGGAGCGATGATTGAACCACCAACAGCCAATGAAGCTGCGATAGCACCAACGATAGGGCGAACTGTAAACCAGAAGACTGGGTCACCGATACCGGCAAGAGGACCCATCATACCAACTTTAACCCCTTGAATAGCGGCATCATCGATATCAGCACCGTTAGCACGTTCTTCTTCAAGGGCAAGAGTTACACCGATGATAGGAGCGGCAACGTATGGGTGAGTATTAAAGAATTCCAAGTGACGTTTCAAAGCTTCTTTAGCTTCTTCGCCAGAAGGGTAGAGTTTTTTCAATGCTGGAATGAGCGAGTAAGCCCAACCACCATTTTGCATACGTTCGTAGTTCCAAGAACCTTGGAGGAACATTGAACGCCACATAACGCTACGACGGATTTTCTTATCAAGAGTTACTTTTTTATCAGACATTTTTTAGATCCTCCTTTCTTAGTAGTCGTTCAAGATGTCGCCAATTGGGTCACCTGATGATGATGCAGTACCATTTCCAGAACCACCAGAAGATTGGAGGTTAAGGTAAACGATAGCGATAACAACACCGAGGACACCAGTTGCAATCAATGTTAATTCAGAGATTGGTGCGAGAGCGAAACCAAGGAAGAAGAAAGGCCATACTTCACGAGTAGCCATAAGGTTGATAACCATTGCATAACCAACGGCAACAACCATCCCACCACCGACAGCAAGACCACCAGAGATAACTGGAGGAATAGCAGCAAGTGCGTTTTGGATAGCTTCAGGTGAGATAACCAAAAGAAGTCCAGCAGGGATAGCGATACGCAAACCTTGACAGATAAGCGCGATGAAGTGCCACATTTCAACACCTGAGTAAGAACCATTTTCCGCAGCACGGTCAGCTTGGTGAACGAGCACAACTGAAAGCATACGTACAAGAGTAGTCAATACAAGACCAGCAGTTGCAAGCAAGATAGCAGCAGGAACGATAGTACCCATGATGTGAGTCAAATCAAAGTTGTTTGATTGAACCATCAAAATAGATGAGGCGATTGAGGCAAGGGCAGCATCGGGTGCGACAGCGGCACCAACGTTAGCCCAACCAAGAGCGATCAATTGAAGCGAACCACCGAGGATAATCCCTGCAGATGCGTGACCAGTAACAATACCGATGAGCGAGCAGGCGATAATTGGTTGGTGGAATTGCCATTGGTCAAGGATACCTTCAAGACCAGCAAGGAAGGCAACGAGAATGACCAAGATTACAGATAAAACACCGTATTCCATGTTTTTTATATCTCCTTAATTAATTAGCTGCCTAATATTCAATTTTATTAATCAGAATATCAGACGAGCATATTCTGATTATTGTACGTTAGCTTTGTTAATCAAACCAAAGAGGTCTGATTTAGAATCAGCCGGAACTTTACGTACGTCGAATTTAACTCCGAGGTCACGCAATTTTTCAAAAGTAGCAACGTCATCTTTGTCCATAGAAAGAACTTTGTTGAGCATTGTTTTACCAGTTGAGTGAGCCATAGAACCAACGTTCAATGTATCAATTGGTACACCACCTTCGATTGTTGCAAGAGCATCTTGTGGAGTTTCGAAAAGAAGAAGTGCTTTAGTGTCACCAAAGCGGGGGTCTTTAGCAACTTCGATCATTTTCTTGATTGGTATAACGTTAGCTTTTACACCAGTTGGGGCCGCTTGTTCAATGAGTTTCTTACGAAGTTCATCTTTAGAAACGGTGTCAGAAACAACGATGATGCGGTTTGCTCTTGAGTCTGGAGTCCAAGCAGTTGCAACTTGTCCGTGAAGCAAACGTGAGTCAATACGAGCGAGGTTAATTTTAATTTTACCATCACCGATGACTGTTCCTTCTGGGATTGCACCTTGAACAGCAGCCGGAGCAGCTGCAACAGCAGTTTCTTCAGCAGGTTGAAGTTCTTCAGGAAGTACTTTAATACCGCCTTTGGCTTCTTTCATAATATTTGCTACGACTTTATCCACTCCAGCAGACGCGTCCATCATGCGTTCTGTGTAGGCTTGGATAAGCATAGGCAGGTTGAGGCCTGTGATGATAGCGATCTTGCGCTCTGGATTTTCACCCATCACTGCACTTGCTTGGTTAAATGGAGAACCGCTCCATAAGTCAGCAAGGACAAGTACTTCATCTTCAGCATCAAATGTTGCGATGGCAGCTTCAATTTTAGCATGCAAATCAGTTGGTCCTTCGCTAGGCATAAAAGTAACAACTTGTACTTTTTCTTGCTCTCCGAAAATCATAGAACCAGATTGTTTGATGCCTGCAGCGAATTCACCATGGCTCGCAATAACAATTCCGATACTCAATGTGAGTAACCTCCTATATAAGATTATAATAAAAATTATTACTTAGTTATTATACTACTTCAAACCGATATTTGCAAATGTTTTCATAAAAATATTACAGTTGTTCTTTAAGGAATGGAAACCCTTTATAATTAATTTGTATAGATAGCTTTAAACCGCGTTTTTTTATGTACAAAATAAAAAAAGATTATCAAAGTAAGATAAATCTTTTTGAAAAACGACAGGAATCGAAAAACTTATGGTAGAATAGTAGTTGATAAAATAATACACTAATCCCTTGAAATTTTGAGGGCTCCGGTAGGACATGATTTGACAGCGAGAAGAAGTGAGGAAGTTTCTGAAAGTTCTTTTTGAACTTCATCCGTATCGTAAAATTTTACGATACCATTATCATAGTAGTCAAAAGTTTCTGGCGCATGGAGATTACATAAACCACATGCGATACATTTATCGGGAATTATTTTTATCTTCATATAAGAAATGATAATAAAAAAATAGTAAAATTGAAAGGAAAAGGTCGTGTCAACAAAAGAACCCTGGAATAATGAAATTTATCGTGCGATGAAAGAAGAATCGACTGAAATGAAAAGACATGATAGAGGAAAAGAAGAAAGCAAACGTCCTTTGACGACACGCTTTTTAACTTTTCTTGTTGTTCTTATGTTCATTCTGGTAGGGCTAGCTATTGGTTTCATCTTATGGAATAATCAAGTCAGAAATACGGCAAGTATTGCTAAAAGTTTCCATCAATCTTCAGCTTTATCAAAATCTAAACAATCAACGAGTCAAACCGCATCCTCTTCCTCAACTGAAGCTAGTACACCAGCTAGCAGTAGTACGGCTACTTCATCCTCATCAAGTAGCAGTTCAGAAACTGGAACAACATATACGATTGCAACGGGTGACTATCCAAGTACAATTGCGGCTAAGACAGGTATTCCTTGGGCGACAATTGCCAGCCTAAATGGAATTACTGCTGATGGATATAATGCTGATGGATCAGCTATTCATGCTGGGCAAGTTTTAAAATTGAAATAAAATTTCACTGACAGAAAGTTAAACAAGCTTCATATAGGAGAAAATCTTTCTTTTAATTCTGTCAGTAAAAAATATGACCTATAAGAGAAAATAAAAGATAAGGTAACGATAAAGATTCTATGAAAAAGATTCAAATTGCGATTGACGGTCCTGCGTCAAGTGGAAAATCAACGGTTGCAAAAATAATTGCGCGAAATCTTGGACTCATTTATTTAGACACAGGAGCCATGTATCGAGTGGCTACTTTGGTTGCTTTGCAAGAAAAAACAGAAGATGCTTCAAAAATCATCCAATTTATTGAAAATCATCCAATTTCTTTTGCAAATGGTAAAAATGGTCAAGAAGTGCTGGTTGGTTTGGATAATGTGACTGAAGTTATTCGGACAAATGAAGTAACAAATGCTGTTTCTAAAATTTCAGCAATGATGGAAATTCGTGAGTTTATGGTTGCTGAACAACAACGAATTGCTCAAAAGGATGGAATCATTATGGATGGTCGTGATATCGGAACCGTTGTTTTACCTCAGGCAAATTTGAAAATATTCCTAGTTGCTTCAGTTGATGAACGAGCTGAGCGACGTTATAAGGAAAATTTATCTAAAGGAATTCCGACAGATCTTGACCGATTAAAAGTTGAAATTGCTGAACGTGATCGCAAAGATAGCACACGAGTAGTTTCACCATTAAAACAAGCAGATGATGCAATTTTGCTTGATAGTACAGGGAAAACTATAAAAGAAATTGTTCAATTTATTGAAGAAAAGGCGAAAAAGCTCATGTAAAATGAGTTTTTTTATATTCTTCTGTATTATAAAATCTTAGTAAGATTTTGCAGGAATTATCAAACTTTGGTATAATAATATGACAATGAATGAAAAAAAGTATAAACGCTTAGAATACTTGAGACATAATATCAATTATCTCACAATCAGAGAGCGTCAAGAGTACTACGAGTTACTCAATGAACTGAAAAAAGATGGAAATTATTCTGAAGCTGAAGACTTTGAAGAATATACGGAACCAGAATATTCCGATTATGAATCAGAAAATTTTCAACAAAGAGATTTGGAATCACCCTCTAATAACTACAATACTAATAGAAGAAATACGAGAGAAAATATCCCAATCCAAGAAAGAAATAGAAATAAAATTTCTACAGGAAACAAAGGTTCCAAAAAAGCGAAATCTGGTAAGAAAAAGAAGCGACATTGGTTGAGAACAATATTTGGAATTATTGTCTTGATTATTGTGCTTATGATTGGTTTCTTTGTGTACGGCTATCAACGCGGAGTCAAGCATGAAGGAAGTCCTGCAAAACAAGAAAAATTTACAAGTTTAAAAAACTCTGATGGATCAGTAAATATTTTGTTACTCGGGGCTGACCAAAGACCTTGGCAATCTTCTGGTGTTGCTCATACGGATAGTATTATGGTTTTACATGTTAATAGTAAAGACCATAAGATACAAATTGTCAGCTTTATGCGTGACACCCTTGTCAATATTCCTGATGTGGGTTCAAGTGATTCCCCGGATGCAAAAATTAACTCTGCTTTTACAATTGGAGAACAATATAATAAGCAGGGGGTAAACTTGATGAGCGAGACATTGAAGAAAAACTTTGGCATTAATTGCCAATATTACGCGGTAGTAGATTTTTCAAGTTTTGCGACAATTATTGATTCTTTATTCCCAACAGGTTTAAAAATTGATGCAAAATTTTCAACAGTAAATGGTCAAACACTTCCGGCTGTACCCGTACCCGATGATCTTGCTGCAACGGAAGGGAAAACTTCAAGTGATAAAGACTTGACGGCAGAAGAGGCTGCGACTTTAGGCTATCCTGATGGTGGAGGAACATTTATGATGATTAAACCAGGAACTCAAAAGATGGACGGTCGCATGTTGTTAAACTATGCTCGTTTCCGTCATGATGATGAGGGAGATTATGGGCGTGTTAAACGTCAACAACAAGTTTTAGAAACAGTGATGTCTAAAATGAAAAATCCACTTGCTTTATTTACTGCATCAAGCGCTTTAGGAACAACGAGAGCTGTGACGATGACTAATATTCCAAATTCCTTCTTCCTAACCAAAGGAATTACGACCTTATTTGATATGAAAAATGGAATTAACTCAACAACCATACCAGCAAATAACGATTGGGAAAACGCTTATGATATGTATGGGGGACTTGGACTTTCAATTGACATGGCTAAATATAAATCAAAAGCCCAAGAACTTCTTGGTCAATAGCAAAGAAGTTACTGATGAAAAAACTGTCAGTAACTTTTTATGATTGAACTAAATAAAAATAAAATGTACAGGATTAATTTCTGGACATTTTTTTATTTAAGAGTTTTTAGATAAAAACAATGATTGCTTTGTCTCCTTAAGATTAGAGGATAGCTTATAAAAATATTCTAATTTTGCATTTTTATGATATGATATGAGTATGATAATATGATAAGTAGGTCTAATCCAATGATGTTAAATTATATTTATACTACTTTTTTAACAATTTTATACACACTTGTGATGTCACTTTCGCTCAGTTTATATCTTAAAGAACGCAAAAGGAATTATTTACTGATAAGTCTTTATTTTTTATTACTTATTTTAAATGGTTTAATTGTGACCATGTCCGAAACTTTTCAAATATTTGCAAATGACTATAATCGACAATTTATGGTCAATCCAATTATTAAAACGATTTACTATCTGGCAACTTTTGGTATCGCCTTAAAATTAGTGACTGATTTATTTGAAGAAAAAGTTAAAGCTTACCAATACGGACTTTATATCGGTTTTGCCCTATGGTTAATAGCCGTTCCATTCATGAGCAACTCGGCTTTAAAAGTTTGGTTGTATTATTTACCAAGTCAGCTCTTGACAGTTTATCTAGGCATTTATTTATTATGTCACTATCGACAGGTTAAGCAAAGCAGTTTTTTAGGGAAATATACGAGGCTGATTGGCATAATGGCCATCATCTTTGGACTATCCATAGTGGTGGAAGATACATTTATTATTTATTTTAGAGATATTTATCATACCAACATGCTTAAAATTCATAACCGAAATGTATCAGAAGATCTTTTCCATATCTCTTTGTGTATTATAGCTATCAAATATTTTTTATCTAATTATCAAACTGAAAATGAAGAAGTTCCACTTGCAGAGAAGGCAAACCTAATAAGTGCTGTTCATGATTCGACAGACGTTTATGAGGAAGAACAATATTATTTCGATAGATTTATGGATAAATATGGAATTACCCAAAGAGAAGGAGAAATTCTTCAACTGCTCCTACAACGTAAACACAATCAAGAAATAGCCAATCAGTTATATCTTTCATTAGGAACAGTCAAAACTCATACTCATAATATTTTTATAAAGCTTCAAGTCGAACGACGTTCGGAAGTTTGCGAAGTCTGGGAAGCATATGAAAAATCAGAACTTAGTCAATAATTTAAAAGCTCCATTTTTTGAATGGAGTTTTATTTATTTATTTATTTATAAAAAGAAAGCGTTTGAAAAAGCACTAAACCCTCCTAAACCTTTTGACTCAACCCCTTGGTAGCAAAGGGGTTTTTGCTTTTTAAAAAGATTAAATCCTCGAGTTGATTGTTTTAAGAAATCAACCTTGTTATACTGAAATCGTTCCCAAGTGGGAAGTCAAATAACTATTTTATTCAGGAGGAATAAACAAAATGGTAACAACTAACAAACGTGATTTCATCACAACAGAAGACTACACTAAAGAAGAAATTCTTGATATTGTGACGCTCGGTCTAAAAATTAAAGCAGCAATTAAAAATGGCTACTATCCACCACTTTTGAAAAACAAATCATTGGGAATGATTTTCCAACAAACCTCAACTCGTACTCGTGTTTCTTTTGAAACAGCGATGACTCAATTAGGAGGACATGCAGAATATCTCGCTCCTGGTCAAATTCAACTTGGTGGACATGAAACAATAGAAGATACGAGTACAGTTCTCTCTCGTCTACTCGATATCATAATGGCACGTGTTGACCGTCATGAATCTGTGAATAACCTAGCAAAACACACAACAATTCCAGTTCTTAACGGGATGTCTGACTATAATCACCCAACACAAGAAATTGGTGACTTGACAACAATGATTGAACATTTACCAGCGGGTAAAAAATTGGAAGATTGTAAAGTTGTTTTTGTTGGAGATGCAACTCAAGTTTGCTTCTCGTTAGGACTAATCGCTACTAAAATGGGAATGCATTTTGTACATTTTGGACCAAAGGGTTACCAACTAAATGAAGAACATCAAGCAAAACTAGCTGCAAACTGTGAAGTTTCTGGAGGGACTTTTGAAGTCACAGATGACGAGGAATCAATTGTTGGGGCAGATTTCCTTTACACAGATGTTTGGTATGGTTTATATGATGCAGAATTATCAGAAGAAGAACGTTTAGCTATTTTCTTCCCTAAATACCAAGTCACTCCAGAAATGATGGCCAAAGCAGGGGTTCATACAAAATTCATGCATTGCTTACCAGCATCCAGAGGTGAAGAAGTTGTTGATACGGTTATCGATGGTTCAGATTCAATTTGTTTTGATGAAGCAGAAAATCGTTTGACCTCTATCCGTGCTCTTCTTGTTTGGTTGATGTCTGACTATGCTGAAAAAAATCCTTATGATTTGAAAGCACAAGCCGAAGCTAAGTCCGATTTAGAAGCCTACTTAGAAAAATAGGAAAGTGTATCATTTATGGAAAATGGAAAGAAAAAATTTAGTCTATTTAGTGCTATTCTTTCTGTCATTTGTGTTGTTTTTGTTGCCGAGGCAGCAGCACCCGTTGCTGCCATTGGTAACTCACAGTTCTTTTGGTGGATTGTTCTCATCGTTGCCTTTCTCTTACCTTATGGTTTAATTACATCTGAACTTGGGACAACATATACTGGGGAAGGTGGTCTTTATGATTGGATTACAAAAGCATTTGGACATCGCTGGGGTTCACGGGCCTCTTGGTTTTATTGGGTAAATTTTCCCTTATGGATGGCATCACTCGCGGTACTTTGTCCCGATTTGTTGCACACAATGTTTGGTTTTCAGTTAAATACTGGTATCTCGCTGTTAATTGAATTAATTTTCATCTGGGTTATTGTTTTGATTAGTCTATACCCAGTAAGTGATAGTGTCTGGATTCTTAATGGTGGTGCGGTAATAAAGGTTTTCTTAGCATTAGCACTGGGAGGTTTGGGAGTTTATTCAGCTTTAACCAAAGGAGTAGCCAATCATTATACTTTGGCATCATTACTCCCAAGTTTTGATTTGCATAGTTTATCATTTATCTCAGTTATCATCTTTAATTTACTAGGTTTTGAGGTCATTTGTACATTTGCAGACAGCATGGAAAATCCCAAAAAACAAATTCCTCAATCAATCATTATTGGTGGAATTGTCATTGCAGCAATATACATGTTTTCTGCGTTTGGGATTGGTGTTGCCATCCCAACGGATAAACTTTCAACAAGTTCCGGTTTAGTAGATAGTTTTCAAGTAATGTTAGGAACACCAACTGGTTGGTTTATTAGTTTGATAGCCTTTCTGTTCTTGTTAACTCTTGTTGGGAATATGGTTTCTTGGTCACAAGGGGTCAATAATATCGCTAGTTATGCTGCTGATAATGGGGATATGCCTAAATTCTTTTCAAAACGACGTGCTTCTAATGGGATTTCTTGGGGAGCAGCTTTGATGAACGGAATTGTAGCGACATTTATTGTTGTTATTGCACCTTTACTACCAAATCAAGATTTATTCTGGTCTTTCTTCTCATTGAATCTAGTTCTATTTTTATTGAGCTATATTCCAGTCTTTCCAGCATTCTATAAGTTGCGCAAGATTGATCCTGATCAACCACGTCCGTTTAAAGTGAGTGGTAGTTCTAGTATGCTGAAAGTCTATATGGCTTTGCCAATGATTATCATTATTATTTCATTGATATTCACAGCAGTGCCTTTGCAATATGATAAAGCTTCCTTGACAGAACAATTGCCAATTACAATTGGAGCGATTATCTTTATCATTATTGGAGAACTGATTATTAAAGTTAAAAAAATACAAAAATAGGAGAGAAAAAAATGTCTAAACGTATTATTGGTACAACACCTAAAGAAGATGGATTTAGAATGCCCGGTGAATTTGAACCTCAAAATCAAATATTTATGATTTGGCCTGAACGTCCAGATAATTGGCGGGATGGAGCTAAACCAGTTCAAATTGCTTTTACTAATGTCGCAAAAGCCATCAGTAAATTTACACCCGTTACCATGCTCGTTTCACAAGCACAATATCAAAATGCTCGTTATCAACTTCCTGAACATGTGCGCGTGCTTGAAGTTTCAAATAACGACTCTTGGGTACGTGATTGTGGGCCAAGCTTTGTAATTAATGATAAGGGCGAACTTCGTGCTAATGACTGGACTTTTAATGCTTGGGGTGGTTTGGTTGATGGACTTTATTTTCCTTGGGATCAAGATGATTTAGTTGCCCAAAAGATTTGCGAGTTAGAACATGTTGATTCCTATCGGACCGATGATTTTGTGCTCGAAGGTGGCTCATTCCATGTTGACGGTGAAGGGACTGTTTTAACTACAGAAATGTGTCTTTTATCTGAAGGACGTAACCCTCATATGAGTAAAGAAGACATTGAAAATAAACTTAAAGCTCATTTGAATGTTGAAAAAGTACTTTGGTTAGGTGATGGAATTGACCCAGACGAAACAAATGGGCACGTGGATGATGTTGCTTGTTTTGTAGCTCCAGGTGAAGTTGCTTGTATTTATACTGATGATAAAAAATCACCATTTTATGAAGCAGCCCAAGATGCTTATAAACGATTAAATCAAATGACAGATGCTAAAGGTCGTCAACTTAAAGTTCATAAATTGACCTGCCCAGTAAATAATGTCACGATTAAAAAAGAATTTAAGATTGATACAGTTGAAGGAACTTTGCCTCGTGAGGATGGGGATATCTGTATTGCTTCCTATATGAACTTTTTAATTACTAACAAAGGAGTTATTGTCCCTCAATATGGTGATGAAAATGATGCTCTGGCTTTAAAACAAGTTCAAGAAATGTTCCCAGAACGTGAAATTGTTGGAGTAAATACAGTTGAAGTAGTCTATGGCGGCGGAAATATTCACTGTATTACACAACAACAACCGAAAGCCAAATAGTATTAGAGAGGACATGAAATAAAATGGCAAAACGTATTGTAGTAGCTTTAGGAGGGAATGCTATTTTAAGCAGTGACCCTACAGCACAAGCGCAAGCTAAGGCACTTAATAAAACCGCTGAACAATTAATGCCTTTAATAAAAGACAATGATGTTGAAATGGTCGTCACTCACGGAAATGGTCCACAAGTTGGTAATTTGCTTTTGCAACAACTTGAAAATGATTCTCCTAAAAATCCAGCTATGCCTCTCGATACAGCAGTTGCGATGACTCAAGGACAAATTGGTTATTGGATGGCTCAGGCTTTTACACAAGCCCTTGCTAATAATGGAATGTCCGAAGTTCCATTTGTTTCAGTAGTAACAAGAACGGTCGTCGACCCTAAAGATGGAGCTTTCAAAAATCCGACAAAACCTATTGGACCTTTTTACAGTAAAGATGAGGCCAAAGGGATTCAAGAAAAATATCCAGATTGGAAAATGATTGAGGACTCTGGACGGGGATATCGTCGGGTTGTTCCATCACCTTTGCCTCTTAAAATTGTCGAAGCCAATGCGATTAAACCCTTGTTAGAAGCAGCGGCATTAGTCACTGTATCTGGTGGTGGAGGGATTCCAGTCATTGAAAGTAATCAGGGCTATCAAGGAGTTGAAGCAGTAATCGATAAAGATTTTTCTGCGGCAAAATTGGCAGAGCTTGTGGATGCTGACGAATTAGTTATTTTTACCTCAGTGGGTGATGTCTTTCTAAATTTCGGGAAACCTAATCAAAAAGCACTTGGGGTTGTTCCCGTCAGTGAAATGCGTCTGTATCTGGAAGAAGGATATTTTGCCGCTGGTTCTATGAAACCAAAAGTTGCTGCTGCTGTTGCCTTTGTAGAAAATACAGGAAAGCACGCAACAATTACTTCACTAGAAAATGTTGAAAATTTTGTAAAAACAGGTGCTGGAACACGCATTGTACCAGATTGATGTGGGATAATTTCGTAAAAATGTCGCTTTGATTTTTTAGGATATTCTTTTTTTACATATCAAAAACAAATATGGGATAATTGATCCAATAAACTAAAAAAGTACGCTCATTTAGAGGTGATGTAATTTATGTTGAAAAAAGAACTCAATAAAATAAATAACGTAAAAACTAAGTATGATTTGTAATGTCATTTATATATGTGTTATAATATAAAAGTACCTCTTAGCGTTGGGGTACATAAGCAAATTCTACGGAGCTTCTCGGATATTGAAGTTCCTAAAAGTCTCTGTTAGTTCAGAGACTTTTTTTCTTTTAAAATTCGAAAATAAAAAACTACTGTAAATGAACAATAGATTTTTATTAATCTGTTTTTAACGTCTAAAAATTAAATATCATACTTTCCTGTATGTAAATTACGGATAGTTTCTCCACCAGGTAAAGGAGGTAGGCCAAGAGAATCTTCACGGCTGAAAGCTTCCAGAAGTCCAGGAGTCAATTGAGAATACTCCACTGTTTCAGGACTAATCTTATGGATGATTGTATCCCCTTTTCCTGAAATAATCTTTTTAGCAAAGTTAGGATCAAGCAAGGTTCCACGAGCTACGGCAATTAGGTCAGCATAGTTTTCAATCGCATCCGCGGCCTTATCTTCTTCAAAAATTCCCCCAACAATTAGTAATTTAGTTTCATTATCCAAAATTTCTTTAAATAATTGGGCATAAGATTTTTCACTATTTTCAGGCTTAGAATTATATCCAGCCCATAATGAAAGATGAATATAGTCAAGTTTATATTTAATGACTTCGGAAATTAGGGTCAAAGCTTCCTTGTAGTCATAACCAACGTTTTTTCCGTGAAGTTCTTCAGGAGAAATACGGTAACCAATAATAAAGTCTTTAGGAGCATATTCATCAACAATTGCTTTAACTTCTTTGACTACAGCTAGGGGAAAGGCCATCCGTTTATCAAGAGTCCCACCCCACTTATCTGTACGAAGATTAGAAAGTTTTGAGAAGAATTGTTGAAGCAAATAATGATTTGCTCCGTGAATTTCTACACCATCAAATCCAGCATCAATTGCTCGTTTAGTAGCTCTTCCAAAGTCAAGAATAATTTCATCAATTTCGGCTAATGTAAGTTCGCGAACAGGATAATCAAGGAAAGAAAAATCAATAGCACTAGGTGCGACAACATCTAATCCATTGACATGACGTCCTACAGCAGCACGACCAGCATGGTGAATTTGAAGAATTGCCTTATTCCCATCTTTTTTTAAGGCTTGTGCAGTTTTACGAAGTCCTTCCAGATGAGCATCAGAGTAAGCCCCTAATTGTTCAGGATATCCTGGGACATAAGCTGGTCCACCATTCTCACTAACATAATGGAATTCAGTAATTAACATGCCTGCCGCTTGTGAGCGCGCAGAATAGTAATGAATAGTATCATCAGAAACAAAACCACCTTTTAAACCAGAATGAGTTTGCATAGGTGACATTACAATTCGAGTATTTAAAGTTGCCCCATGACGCAAGGTAACATGATCAGTAAGTTGATTTGGCATAATTTTATCCTGTTATTATTATATTTAGAAAATGAGAAAGTTAAAACTATAAATCGAGAAATATCGATATAAACTTTTAAAAAGAAAACTAGAAGCTTATCTATAATTCCTTTAAAATAAAATTTTTGAAATCGGAAATCATCTCTTCATTTCGGCGATAGTAAGTCCATTTACCAATCCTAGTAGCAATCAATAAATTATCTTTTTCTAACATAGAAAGATAATGAGAAGTGGTTGATTGAGTTAAATTCAATAACTTTTGAATTTCACCAACACAAACCCCGGTTTCAACTTCATCAATTTTAGTTTCATTAGAAAAATGTTCCTTGGGTTCTTTAAGTAGAGTGAGAATCTTTAAGCGATATTCATTTGATAGAGTTTTAAAAGTTTCAACATTTTCCATAAATCCATTATATCGAAAAAAAGCGATATGTCAATATAAAAGATTATTTTAATCAAAAATAAAAAGAAGTTATTAATAACTTCTTTTTAAATTACTCATGCTTTTTAGTCTTTAAAAGATAAAGTGTAGCACTAGTAAGGATTAAGAGACTCCCTGTAAGTAAAGCGAAAGGAGAGAATGTATCGCCAGTTTCAGGTAAAGCTTCTTTTGGTAGAGTCTTTACTGCTAAAGTTTTAGATGGAATTTTAGAAGTTTTAATTACTTGAGGAGTTGGATTTTTTGTATAAATATAGATAATAGTTTGGGGGTCATTTGTAAATTGCCCTTCTGTGATTCCTTGAACTTCCTTGAAATTGTATCCTGAAATTATCTTTTGCTCGCTAGTATATGAACTACCTATATTTCCAGATTTTATTATTTCGTCAGAAATTGATTTTCCATTGGTGTCTACATACTTGATAGTTACGGTTCCAGTTGTTATAAGATTTTTTGTGTAGACATAAGTAACAGTCTGAGGCTCCGTTGTAAATTTTCCATTTTTATTTCCTTGAACCTCTTTAAAAGTATATCCGGCAATATTTTTTTGTTCGGTACTGAAAGGATTGGCCACATTTCCAGATTTTATTATTTCATCAGAAATTGATTTTCCATTAGTGTCTACATACTTGATAGTTACGGTTCCAGTTGCTATAGGATTTTTTGAGTAGATGTAAGTAACAGTCTGAGGCTCTGTCGTAAATTGTCCATTTGTATTTCCTTGGACTTCTTTAAAAGTATATCCGGCAATATTTTTTTGTTCGGTACTGAAAGGACTGGCCACATTTCCAGATTTTATTATTTCATCAGAAATTGATTTTCCGTTGGTGTCCACATACTTGATAGTTACGGTTCCAGTTGCTATAGGATTTTTTGAATAGACATAAGTAACAGTCTGAGGCTCCGTTGTAAATTTTCCATTTATATTTCCTTGGACTTCTTTAAAAGTATATCCGGCAATATTTTTTTGTTCAGTTGTATATTCTTGATTGATATTACCTGAAAGTGAAATAGGATCTGAAATAGGGAACCCATTAGTATCAACATATTTAACTGTTACTGTAGCCCCAGCTACTGGACTTTTCTTATAAATATAATTTAAGTTTGTTAATTGAGCTTTTTTAAAAGTATCTGCTTCTGGAATTGATACTAAAGTATAGCCTGTGAAGTCTCTTACTTCTGTGGGAATAGAATCTCCAGATTCACCAATAATAGTTGGAGAGGTTAATAATTCTGTACCATCTTCCGTTTTATAATGGATGATAGCACCAGGGCTATCAGAATAATAAGCCCAAGCAAAATTAGCGTTAGCTGGTAAAGTATCTAAAGGTTGCAGTGCATAATTATTTCCAGGAATCTCATTGATTGGACTAACCACTTTTGCAGTGACCACTTGAACCACATAATAATTAAAAAAGTAAGTTTGTCCATCAACAGTCAAGGTTTTGTTAGGAATAGGTAATTTGATAGGATTTTGAAGTCCAGGCCCAACCAAAGTGTCAGGACCAGTAATTGAACCTGCATTAGTGATTGAATTCCCTGAGTCATGAGTAAAATAAGCATTTGTAGAAGTGGTCAGCCCAAAATAGTTGAGCTTTCCTTCTGAGTTCTGATTGAAATCCATTGGAATGGAAATAGAATAATCATTTCTCACATTGTTTATTTTAATTATTCTTCCCATGACATTGGCTTTATCGGAACTTTTAGGATAGTAGGCGCTTACTGGATATTCATAATTAAATAGATTATAGTCAATAGCTGCACTAACCTTTTGTACATTAAAAAATAGAAAAGCAAGGGCGAGTAGTAGTGACGAGATAAGGGATTTCTTATTCATATGGGCTAACTCCTTCTTGTTATTGTTACCTTTAGAGTAGCTTATTGATTACAGTCAGTCAACTAAAACGTTTCTTAAAATAAGAAATTTAGATTTTTGTGCGAATTTTTAATAATTTCCAAAGTACTTTAGTCGTTGTAAGAGCTGTAGATTGGATAAAAAAAGAAGAATACGAAATTAGATTCTTCCTTTTTTTTTACATTTAAGCAATGGTATCATATAAAGTTTATTTAAGTTTCAAATAAACTAAAGAACCATCCGTAGAGATTTTATCTCCGCCACCATTTCTGCTTCGATAAGGATTGGTAAAATGAGTGTATATCTTTTTTTCTTCAACTAGATTGTGTTCAATGAGCTGGTTTGCGATGAGATTTCTTTCTCCATCTATATTTTCATCAATTCGATGGGTGATTTGCCCTGTAAATAAAGAAAAGCGAATTCCAATATCTAAAGAAGCGGCACAGACCCACTCGGACTTTACTCCGCCCGGAAGGTAATAATCTTTGGGAGTCTCCCAAAGTCTAATATGATGTCTTTGTTTAGGACTTCCGGCAATTTCTTTTTCAAAAGAAAGGTCTTGTTTTTTAGAAAATAAAAAGAGAGAGCTGATTGGGGCAGTTGGATAACTTTGATGCAATAAGCTTGATTTTATAATTTTGAGAGAAGACCGCAAAGTAATTTTATCTGATTTTATCCAACCCATTGCTAAAAAAGCGGCTTCGATTTCCTCTTTTGAGCCATCAATTAATAAATTGACGGAGTCTCCTAATACACCGTCAGAGGTTCGTGACCTACCGATAAAGTATTCTGGAAGGTAGATTTTCGTAATGATTTTTGTGACATTGGGGATAATAAGATAGGACAATATTAGCCAAGTGACGATGTAGATAAAAATATGAATTTTACGAGTTAATATATCTCTGAAAAACAAATCATAGATAGTATAGCCAAAAACGATTGCTACTAAAATACGAAAAGTACGAGCGGTAAAATTTATAATTTTGGTTTTTTGGTCCATTAATATCACCTTTCTGTTTTTTATATATTAACTTTATTATTTCAGATTTAAAGAAAATTTATTCACTTTTAAATGACCTTCTTCCATAATAAGTTCCCATTTTTGTACATCTTTTTGAAGCGGTTGTTTTTCAGGCAAAGGTTGTTTTAACATTTGATTAAATCGAGGCATTGATCTTGAAGTTACAAGATATAATAGGCTCCCGTTTTCATCATATGAGAGGGAGTATTTTGCCTTAAGTGATACTTCTACAGTAATTTTATGCTTATATTGGTGTAAATTATTTATTCCTTCAACATGAATATCAAAAAAGGATTCTTTCTTGCCATACATCTCATTACGAGTGATATGTTTATCATGTTTTTTCAGTAAATTTTTACTGTAAAATTGGCTATTTTGATAAAGCTTTGCTTGATTCCAGGAGTCGAGGACAGCTAAAACAAGATTTTCAATCTCATTAATCTTAACAATTTCTTCAGAAATATTTTTAGTGGTCCTATATTTTTTGGCGCTTATTTTTTCAATTTGCAAAAAGATTATTGGTAACACAATGAGAAAAAGAGCTATGAGTAATTTCAAGTAAAATGGAGTTGAAGTCATATTAATTTGTGGTTTTTACGGGTGTGAGATAAGCCTTGAATTCATTATCAGTTGAGCAATCTCTTGTTGTGATAGTGCACTCATCAAATCGAGTGAGATTTGATGCAACAGTAGCTTTATAAGCAGAAACATTAATATCTTGACTTAATTTTGATTCGGGAACACTATAAGTTAAGGTCACTTCTCCTAGTTTCATGAATAAATCTCTGAAAGTTAGGGCTTTTAATTTTTCTTTTGTTGCGATTAGATTTTCAGAGCTACTCCATCCATGACTCAAAAGAGTGTCAAAGTCGGAATATGATAGTTTTATAATCGCATCAGAAATGTTTTTATTTTTAAAGCTGACAGACATCGTTTTATCGCGAGCTCCTCCAGTGAAGGAAACATCAAAGAAGAGGAATTTAGGGTTAGAAATGGATAAGGTTGCATCAGGGTCTGGCGAATCATGGTTTAAATTAACTTGAGCATTTCCTTTGGCATTTGACCAGTTTCCAGCAATAGCTTCTTCATATTCTTTCAAAAAAGATTGGTTTTGCGTTTTCCAAACCTCATTAACCGAATCCATCCGATTTTTAATCGGAGTTATTGCTTTTTTATATTGAATTGAATCTTTCCGATAGTAGGTTATTTTTTGTTTTTTAGTGCTCAGTGTTAAGATATTTCCTGAGTTATCGAAGGTAACTTGATATTTATAGCGTTTGAGATAACTTAGTTCGTGTTTTTTTTCATTGAAATTGTAGTCTTTTACTTTAGTAAAATTAAGGGTAGAAGTACTGCTATCTGGAAAATCTAATAGTTTGAGATTACTTGTCACTTGTGTGGGTTCTTGTAAAAGTTCCCACTGACCTTTTATTAGTGTACTTTCTGACTTCGTTAGTTTGCTACATGCTGAAAGAGAGAGAAAAGTTGTTATTAGTATAGCTACTACGATGATTTTATTTTTCAATTTTTTTACTCCGTTTTAGAAACAGCTCCAGAAATTTGAACCCCTTCATCACCACATTGTGTGATGAGTAAGGCAGTATCAAATGATAATTTTCCGTTCTTATATGAAAGTTCGGAAGGGGAAAAGCTTTGAGAAATTGTGCCAGTATCAGTTGTTACATCATAAGAAAAAGCAATATATTTAATACGTTTAAACATTTGTTCAGCTGTGAGGTCTTTAATGATGTTCAAAAGTTTTTTAGGATCTTCTGAAATATGGTCCGAAGGTTCTAATCCTAATATTCCATTAGGTTGATAAGAAGCATAGGCATTGTGAATTACTTTTTGATCAAAATTTGTTAACGAATCAGAAGAAGCGTGAAATGAAAGATTAGTTCCACCATCAAAAGTTAATGTTTGCATTCCTGGTGCCCAAGCCACACCTTGACCAGTAGTTGCTACTGATTTGAAGTGCCCTGACCATGTTCCAATCATTGCTTCCTTGAGTGATTTTTCAATGATGTCTGTTTTAGAGTTCCAAACGTCATTTAAATGAGTCACTGATTTTTTCTCTTTTTCTTCTTTGTTTTTAATTTCTTTGGTCTTTTCTTTTTCAAGTTTACTTCCTACTCGATAATAAAGGCTTCCACTTATATCTGAACTTGTTGTATCAAATTTTAAAATGTCTTGACCCTGTTCTAACTTATAATCATAACTGTATGAACCAATAATAATTTGTCGTCCTAGTTTATAATCATATTCATTAGTAGACAGTGTGACTTTGTTCTTATCAAATTTGATTTTTTCACTGGTAGATGTGGTTAAGTCTAACAGTTTATGCACGTCGGCAGCACTAGACGTTTTCGGAAGAGTGATCTTACTTTCAGTATATGAAATCCATTCTCCTTGAATAGCCTGCTGAGCGTTAGGGATAGTATCAACGCTATCTTTACTTGAATTTTTACAGCTGCTTAAAATTCCAACAGTAAAAACAGCAAAGATGATAATAAAAAAATTTTTCATAAATCTATATACTCCAATTTTGGTTGTATTACGGTTTTATTATAGCATATAAGTGGATAAATATAAGCAAGATTGTAGGTCAGGTATTTGGATAAAAGCAACATTAAGGCAAGTCAATTTAGAATTAATAAGTAAAAAGGATTACGTTTTAAATTATGGTATAATGTTATGGTAAAATATTTGAAATAAAATGATTTTTGGAGTAATTTATGAAAAGAAAGTTGTTGTTTTTTGTTACGATAGTTTGTGTTCTGATTTGCACAAGCATGATAAAAGTGAGTGCTGATAGTCAGAACTTTGTGGATGACCAGGCAAATATTCTGTCCATAGAAACTAAAGATAAGATTAATTCATCATTAAATGAGTTTGCAAATGCCACAATAAATGGAGAAATGGCAAATCCGCAATATGCGGTCCTTACGATAGATAGTTTGGAAGGAGAATCAATAGAAAAATTTTCTAAGAATTATTTTAATTCTAAAGGGATTGGTGATAAGAAAAATAATTTAGGGATTCTACTTGTTATTGCGGTAAATGATCATAAATATCGTACTCAATTAGGCAAAGGTTGGAATGGAAATTCATTTTTAAATGAAGAGAATATCAAAGAGCAAGTTTATAAATCCGATGTTAATGACGACTTTAGTGCTTTTGATTATGATGAGGCAGTTTGTTTAATGATAAATCGGACACTGAACTTAGCGGAGAATACCTTAAGCTGGAATCGGGACACGATGTTGGTGGAAGAGTCGGGTGAGTATTATTCAAGTAGCTCTAACTATACATCAAATGGAGACGCAGGAGATGCATTCTTATTGTTTTCAATACCTGTTTTAATAATTGGAGGATTTGTTTTCCTATCAATAATTATCTTTAATAAAGTTACTGCTTTTAAACCTAAATATAGTGTCGATGAGGTAATGGATTTTATTACTAAAAATGAAATTTCTTTGCCCTCATTGAAGAAAATAGAAGGCAAACTTAGTAGACAGGAGATTGCTCGGGCTTTTAGATATGATGAACAAGCGACTTTAGACCTTGACTATATGATTCCATATTTTACTAGGATTTCAATTAACTTGAACTGTTTGGAAGGTGTCAGAAACACTGTTTTAGAGAAAAATTCAGAAGAACTAATAACTAAGTACTTATTAAAACTGCAAAATAATAATCATAGAATTTATTCAGATTCTTCTTATCTTATCCGTGATTTAACAATGTTTGTTTCTCAAGGCTCTTCACAAATACTAGCTCCAGCTTCTACGGGTCATTTTTATAGTAATAATTTTAAAGGGACTAAAAAATATAGTGGAGATTCCTATCATGCTTATTCAAACTATAGTAGTGATTATGGAGGTGGATTCTCTGGTGGTGGCGGTTCATCTGATGGAGGAGGAGCTTCAGGAGGTTGGTGAATTAATTTTTGGAGTACTATTACTAATAAAATTTTCATACTTAAATATAAGAAAAATAGAGGTTTTTTAAATGGAACAAAATGTGGAAAATACACTTACATTAAAGAAAGACAAAAGTAGCATAAAAAAGATAAATAGCCTTATTCTTTTTATTTTTATCGTGGGCTATGGAGGTCTTGGAGTTTATCAAATGGGGAAAAATAAATTGGTGACTTATACAGCACTGGCAATATCAATTTTATATATTTTTTCTCTTTTGGTTTCTTTTTTGATTAAAAGAATAAGCAGAAATTCTAAAAAGAAGGCTCCATTCATTATGCAAGTGGAGAATGATGAGTTAATTTATTATCCTTTAACTAATAACACTATTAGTTATCAAATCTTCTTAAAAGAAGTGAAAGATATTCATGTCTTATGGTGGGGGAATGGGACTAATAAAGTAGTCGTTGAATTTTTAGAACAACCCAAAATTTCGTCACGTACAGATGGAGATAAAAAGAACATAGTGGAAAAGAACAAATTATCATTTGAACGACTCGATATCAGTTATAAGGACTTTAATCAATTCTTTAACTCTATGAATGATATCGCTGCTTTTCCTGTTATTTTTGATAAACGATGATTTATATGGAAAAGATTAAAATATAAAATAATAGAGTCAAAGTTTTTCTATATTTTCCTTAATTTTCTAAAGCTATTAACTTTATATGTAATAATTGCACTTGATTAAGGTGCTATAATATATAAATAGGTTATGATACAATTGTTTGTCGGCTTCTATATCATGTCAAGTATTGATTTACATATTGGATATGCTCAAGAATTTACACTTCTGATTTTTAGTATTGTAGGAGTAGTTGTAATTTTTGGCAATCAGGCATTGATATGGTTTTCAAAATCACAGGGAAAGTATATAAAAATTGCTATTGCATGTTTAATTATTAATACGATATGGTCAATGCTTGGAGGAACTATTATTACACTGATTTTTGGTAATTCAGGGAATCACGGCAATGCAGCATTTGGAGATTTTATATTGATATTTTTCGTCCCATTTATGATTATGGGCGAAGAATTATTTTCAATCGGAATATTGGAAACACTTCGTACGAAGTGGGGATTATCAACTATAATTTCGACTTTAGTCACTTCGGTAATCTTTGGATTAATTCATTTTAATACCTATAATGGTGGGAATGTTTTGAGAACAATTATTCAAATCTTATTAGTTCAGGGAGTGGCGAGATTGATATTCAATTATGCTTACTTGAAAACATCGAGTATTTGGACTTCATATGCCGTTCATTTAGTCTTTGATTTAGTGTTTCTATTTGTTTTACCTTTTGTGATACCGAAATAAGAATGGTTTAAAACTGTTACTATTAAAAAAGCAGACTAATATTAGTCTGCTTTTTGGATATTTAATTTTCAGTTATTTTCTTTTTCAAGTAGTTTAGTAAAAGATAAATAACTAAAACAAAATATTCTGGGATAAATTATAAGAATTGAAAGAACTATAAATTTTGATGATTTTAAATAGAGAAAAATTTATAGGTAGTTTTTCCAAAAGTAAGAAGTTATAACATAAGTCTACTTATCAGACTATTTTTTAATCATCTGTCTTTAATTCTCTAAATTGCCCCTCTAGTATATTAATATCTTTTTGATATTCTTTTTCGGAATATTTAGTATCATACCCTCTTTGTAGCTCTTTATTTAATAGATTGGCTGATTTTTTCATTCCTAAAAATGTAACTCCACCAGATGTAACCCCACCTATAACGGGTATAAATTTACTTGCGCCATTAGAGAGGGCTTTTATAGTTAACGTTTTCCCGCTCACTATACGCACAATTTTTTTGAATATTGGGTACCAAATGGTTTTTGATAAACCAGCTTTTAAAATTTTTTTAGAGAAATATTTACTCGTATTTGTCGCTGTTACTCTTAGTAGAGATGCAGCACCATTGACACCGAACATTATTCCCAAAAACAGGAGCATTGCATCAGTGTCAATATGATTATTATTTTCAATGTCAATATCATAAATATAAGCCAGTTGTTGTGCTAAACGAACGGAATAAATCATATTTTGTAAAATATCAGCTGGAATTGTTCCTGCCATGGCTAGCCCACCAGGTATTCCACTAGCAAATGATATTGCCGTCGTCTGAACAATAGTACTATTTATATGCTTTTGAGCTAAATGTTGTCTCTCTTCAAAGGAGACTTTATACGTGTTATTAGCGATCTCTGATTCTGTAACGCTATAGATCTTAGATAAAAACTCAATTCTATTGACATGTGCTATGGGCATGTTTAAAATGTAAGATAAGACGCTCATAATATCTCCATTTTTAATTGAATTAAGTAGTTCAGATTGATTACTTAATATATTTGTTGTACTCATTAACATGTTCTCTCAGTCTTTTTTATAAAAATAATTATATCAAGGCACTTTATACTTTTGTTATAATTGTAAATTTAGCCTATGATGTTTCAAAATACTAAAGTGTTTCATCAAATAATAGTATTTTTTAGAAATTCAGAAACTTTTTCTATTTCAGGATAAATAGTTGCTTGATTGATGCCATATAAGTTAAGCTGTGAGCGGATATGCGTTTTCATTTTCGAGGGTATAATAAAAATTTCATGTTTACCTGATTTGTGATTTTTAAAACGCTTATCATTTATTTTAGAGTTACTTATGGGATTCAGACAACAAACAATAAAGGAACCATTTTGTTGTATAATACGTCTATTATCACGTTTAGGAATAACAAAATAATCTTTCGAAAAAGAATTAGGGTCAATTTCTGGTTCAAAAGGTTTCTCTGTGGAAATCTCATGTCTAAGTCGCTTAATCAACTTATCTTTATTTAATGAGGCAGTGTTTAACTGTTTGGCCAAAAAAAATATCTTTTGTTTCTCTTCAGGCGAAAAGGGAGGTAAGGAGCATAAAATACTGACATTATCACTTCTAGTATACTTTACCTTACTACTTTTTACTGAAAAGACAATCAGTTCTCCGTCAACATCATCGGTTTCTACGGCAAAATATAAGCCTGTAAGAAGATTTTCTGTAATATCCATCAATCTTGTTGGAATCCCATAGTGTTGCATTTTTTTTAATATATCAAGGTGAGTTCGATTATTAAAATCATATTCTTCTGGATTGCGAGCAAGACTTTCCTCATAAATTCTATTTTCTTTAGAAAATATTTTAGGATTTCTAAATATTGAGGGTTTGAGCATATAATTACTATCAGTATGTCCTCGAAAAAATAATCTGCTATCTATCTTGCCTTTGAAAGAAAGAAGATCGGTAAAACTAGAAATGCTATCTATGATATTGATATTAGTTGTAGCTTGATTATAAAGATAGTACGTTTCTTTATCTTTATAATCATATAATTTAAATTTAATACTTTTTCTTTCATCGTTTAATAAAAAATCATTATTGTTGTTTGGGATAGCGTACCTACTAAATAAAGATTTATGATGGATTTTAATGAGTGAGTCATAGTTCCTTTCAATTGTTGAGATAATATGCTGAAAAAAAGTTGTTATTGATTCGTTTTCAATGTTTTGGCTGAGATAGTCTAAAATTATAAAGTCAGACATATTTTTATCGGATGGTGTAGTTGATTTTTTTGCAAGATTATTTAATATATCTCTATAAGAAGAATGGCTGTATTCATCATATTTTAGAGTTAGATTTTCTTGGTGTAACATATTGGTGATTATTTCTGGTTCATAATAATCAGAATTGTGATCATAAAATCTTTCTCCCTCCTCATTATTTTTTATAATATTAATAATTTTTTTGATAAAACTCCCTATATTTTTAGGTCTAGGTTTTAAATTTGAGATTTTTTCGAATAAATAATCTAGACTTTCTAATTCATTTTCATTTAAATAAAAACTATTATCACCAGATAATTTAATATTAGAAATATTATTAAATAAGTAGTTTATTTCATCTACCTTATAGCCCTGTATTTTCAGCAGACTGATTAATTGTTCGCTTGTAATATTCTTAAGTAAATAATTTATACTTTTAATCTCTTCATTATTTAATCTGAGCATTCTGTCTCTAGTTGAATCTGTGGATTTATACTTAAATTGTTTAAAAATATCTTTGGGCTTTTTAGGAAATTCTTTATATTTATCTAAAATAGGACTTAGATTAACGTAACCTTCTTCATGTAATTTTGAAAAAAAGAAATAATAGTAAGAACTTAGTTTAAAAGACATTTTATAACTCCAAAGTTTTATTTATTATTAATTATAAAAAAAATACTAAATATGTGCAAATAAAGATAGTAATAGTTGAATATAAAACTACTCAGTAATTTTGTTACATAATAAAAAAGTTACTGAGTATTAACATTATCAGTAACTTTTTTATTTGTTTAATTAAATTTTTTATCCTTTATCTGCACCAGCTGTGATTCCATTGACGTAGAATTTTTGCATAACTATGAATAAGATTGTAATAGGAACTGCAATCAGTACACTACCAGCGATAAACTGATAGAGATTTGTAGCACTTGATCCTTTTGAATTTGTCATCATATTTTGTAAACCATAGGCTACTGTACGAATTTTTGGATCTCCACCACCCAAGATATAACTTGAGAACATGAAGTCAAGCCATGGTCCGATGAATGCCATCAAAGAAGTATATACAATCATTGGGCGTGAGAGAGGAAGGGTAATATGGATAAATGTTTGCCAGCGTGTTGCTCCATCAATTATTGCAGCTTCATCAATAGAACGAGGGATAGTATCTAAAAATCCTTTGAAGACATAAAACCCTAGTCCAGAGCCACCAACATAAACCAATGCCATACCCCAAAGGTTGAGCATATTAATAGATTTAAGGATTGAATACATAGCAATCATTCCCATAATTCCTGGGAACATACCGATAATCAAAGCAAATTGTAAAAATGGTTTTCTAAATTTAAAACGTAAACGCGAAAGTGCGTAAGACATAATTGTTGTGATAAAAGTATTTGCAACAGCACAAATGACTGCTAAAATAAAAGTATTTAAAAGCCAATGTGCATAAGGATATTGAGAATTATTGAAAATACCTATATAATTTTCCAACGTCCAGTTTTGTGGAAATAAAGATTGAACGAAACCAGTATTATTATTTTTAGCAAAACTTGTTAAAATCATCCATATAACAGGGAAAATCCAAAGGAGTGCCAAAACAACTAATAAAAGGTAACGCAAGGTGAGAGATAGACGTCTCTGAGTTTTATAAGATTTCACTGATTAGCCCTCCTTAAATGCATTAGTTCTACGATATAACGCGAGTGATGCAGTTGCTGTGATAACAAATATAATGATACCAATAGCAGAAGCAAGAGCATAATTTCTTGTAGACTGTGTAGTAAGCTTATAAAGCCAAGTAATTAATAAATCGGTTGTTCCTGCTTGAGCATTTGCCAAGTTATTATCAGTATTTGGTCCTCCACCAGTGAGGAGATAAATAACATTGAAATTATTGAAGTTACCGATAAATTGTTGAATCAATGTTGGTGTCAAAACGAATAATATTTGTGGGAAAGTAATTGATTTAAAAACTTGGAAAGTGTTAGCCCCGTCAATTTTTGCCGCTTCAATTTGGTCTTGTGATAGATTTTGAATAATAGCAGTTGACACTAACATTGTTACTGGAATACCAATCCACATGTTGACACCAATAACTGATATTTTCGCTAAGATTGGGTCAGACAAAAATTGAATTGGTCCTTTAATCCAGTGAGCATTTTGTAGAACACTATTTATTGGTCCATGGTCATCAAGGAACATCCCCATTAAAAGTAAAGAAACAAATTGAGGAACGGCAAATACTACTACAAATACTGTTCTCCAAAATCCTTTAAATTTCACCCCATTGGATTCAATAAGCAAGGCTAGAAGAACACCGCCAAGGAAAGTTGTAAAGGTTGCAGCCACTGCCCAAACAATAGTCCAAAGGAGTAGAGGAAAGAAGGCTTTACCGTAGTCTCCTTGGAAAACTTGAGTGAATGCAGATAAACCAGTCCAAGAGAAACCAATTAGATGTTGAGTATCATAGTTCGTAAAGGCTAAGGTAATCATAAAGATTAACGGAGCAACAGTGAAAGCTAAAATTCCAAGAAGTGGAAGAACCATTAAGGTAATGTAAAGTTTATCATCTAAAAGTGAAGATAAATCTTCCAGTGTTGTTGGGACATGCTTATTGTCACGATTAAGTGCATAGAGGTGACGAAGAGATCTAAGATGAACAACATATAAAAATATAAGTAATCCAATAGCTACTAGCGCAAAAACTCCAAATAGAAGGTAGAGCATGGAATTATCAGGTAAAAGAGTATTATAAACTCCCTCAGAAGCATCCCAAACAACTTTTTTTGTTTTTACTGTACCAAGTGTTCCAAGCATACTAATAGCTTTAAAACCTGAAAATAGTAACCAACCAATAATAATAACTTCACTGGCAAGAAGGAGGAGTCCTTTTAGCCATTGTTTGTTCTTTAATTGAAAGAGTCCCATCACAAAAAAACTCAATTTGGCGAAAATATCCCCTTTAGACCAGACTTCTTTATAAGTGGCTTCAGGTGGTAAATAAGTTTTTTTTCTGAACATATAACTTTGTCCTTTTCTAATAAATAAAGAGATTAGGCTGTGCCCAACCTCTTTAAAAGAGTACTAATGAATTATTTAGTTGCTTTAGAGATAGAATCTTGGAAAGTTTTAAGTTGACTAGCATATTGTGAGGCTGGTGTCTTACCAAGGTATGTATTATTAATCAAAGGAGCAGCTAAATTCCAGAATGTAGCCATTTCTGGAATTTTAGGCATCAAAGTGTCTTCTGGTACTTGTTTGATAACAGCTTGGACTGCAGGGTCTGCGGTAATATCTGAATCAGTTTGTAAAGTCTTAGCAACTGGGATTGCGTTATTTGCTTTATAAAGTTCTTTTTGTGAATCAGCATTAGAAAGATATTGAGCGAGAGAAGATGCAGCGACTTGATTTTTAGATGCAGAGTTAACAGCAAGTGTACCTACACCAGAGAAAGCTTGCATTTTCTTTTCGCCAGAGCCGAAATCAATTGTTGGAAGTGTGGTAACACCGTAATTGTCGCCAAGAATTTTCTTAACATTACTTGCATCCCAAGGTCCATCAAGTACAGCAGAAGTTTTTCCTGATTTCAAGTCAGCAAGTAATGCTTGACCTGATTGAACAACTCCTGTGTTAGATTTTTGTTTAGCAAACCAATTCAAGACTTGAAGTCCAGCATCTCCGGCAACGTCAGTACCGTCTAATGTTTCTCCACCTTTACCAAACAATACTGTACCGTTTGAAAGGAAGGCTGGGTACCAGTTATAAGAGTTTGTAAAGTCTGTACCAATTGCTTTATCTTGTGTAAATTGAGTCCAGCTAGTTGGTGCTTCAGAGAATTTAGCTTTGTTATAGAAGATGATATTTGATTGTTGGTCTTGAGGATAGGCATAATATTTACCTTTCCAAGAGACAGCTTCTCCAGCAACTGAGATATCATTTTTGTCTACCCATTTTGTTGCATCGGGTGAGAGAGGATTAATATAACCAGCTTCTGCCATTGCACCAAGTTGGTCGTTAGGAACTTTGAAGACATCGGCTGCTTTAGCTGGGTCTTTACCAACGTCAGTTTTGGCATTTGCAGAACCAGTTGGTGATTGATTGACTTTTACTTTAACATCAGGATATTTTTTTTCAAAGCCAGTAACTAATGTTTTATAGCTATCAACATTAGCGGGGTCAACCCATAAGGTAACATTACCTTTTACACTATTTGAGCTAGAAGATGATGATTTGTTAGAACTTGCTGATGAACCGCAAGCTGCGAGGGTTGCGAGGGCGAGTACAGATGCTCCACCAAGAGCAACTTTTTTCCATGATTTCATTTTGTGTTTCCTCCTAATGAAAACGGTTTATTTTATACACTCCTCATTTTACGCAACCGTTTGCTTTTTGTCAAGGAAAAAAATATTACATTTTGATTACTTAGAAATTGGTTTATACCGACTTTTCAGCGTATTCTTTAGAATGGAAAATAAATGTTTTAAAAAATAATATGCGAAAATCGTCGCAAACGGTTGCGTCAATGAAAGCGTTATGATAAAATATGATTAATGTGAGATTTATCTTCTCCAGATGTGGTGGAAATGACACTATAGAAAAGCGACGGAAAAGGTGCTTTTCGCTGTCCTTGAGATTAATTGAAAATAGTTTAAGACAGTACAGCCATCAAAAAAATTTGGAGGTTCTATTATGAACAAAGCTGCAATTTATCATCGTCCTGAGTCGGAATTTGCTTATCTTTATGCAAAAAATCTGATGCATGTTCGTCTGCAAACACAAAAATCTGATGTGGAAAAAGTCGAATTATTTTATGGCGATCCTTATTCGTGGGAAGGGCTTGACAACCCTGAAACACAGTATTGGGCTAGTCAAAAAGTTGAGATGAAAAAGTATCTTTCTACTAATATTAGCGATTATTTTGAGGCCGAAATTACTGTTGCAACGAAACGAGTAGATTACTTATTTGTCATTACAGGCTTGGATGGAGAAAAAGTAGTTTACACAGACCAAGGAATGTTTGATTATGATGAGAGCTTGGTGACTAAAAAATATGGGGCTTTCCGTTTACCTTATTTCCATGAAAGTGATCGTTTTAAAGCACCTGAATGGGTCAAAGAAACGGTTTGGTATCAAATTTTCCCTGAACGTTTTGCCAATGGGGATATGAGCAATGATCCTGAGGGAACAAAAGCTTGGAATCCACAAGATGTTCCTGACCGTCAAGATTTTTATGGGGGAGACTTGCAAGGGGTGATTGATCATTTGGAACATTTGACTGAACTCGGTGTGAATGGTATTTACTTTACTCCTATTTTCCAAGCTTTTTCTAATCATAAATATGATACAGAAGATTATATGGAAATTGACAAGCAATTTGGGGATAAGGAATTGTTTAAAACTTTGGTGAAAGAAGCACATGCGCGTGGTATTAAAGTCATGTTAGATGCAGTCTTTAATCACATCGGAGATACTTCTGCTCAATGGCAAGATGTTTTGAAAAATCAAGAAAAATCAAAATTTGCGGATTGGTTCCATGTTAATAGCTGGCCAGCAACTTACACACCAACTGATGATTTTGAAAATGCGGAAAATGCAACTTATGATACTTTTGCCTTTACCCCACACATGCCAAAACTCAATACTGCTAACCCAGAGGTTGAAGCATATCTTTTAAAAGTAGCTGATTATTGGATTTCTGAGTTTGATATTGATGCTTGGCGCTTGGATGTGGCAGATGAAGTAGACCATACTTTCTGGAAAAAATTCCGCACAACTTGTGACGCGGCAAAAGATGATTTTTATATTTTAGGGGAAGTTTGGCATTCTGCTCAACCTTGGTTAGTTGGCGACGAATTCTCTGCTGTTATGAATTATGCCTATACCGATGCGATTAAAGATGGTTTGATTACTAAGAAAATTTCTTTAGAACAAATGGTCTCTAATATTAATACGCAACTTACATTATATCGTAAGCAAGTCAATCAAATGATGTTTAATGTTTTAGATTCTCATGATACCCCAAGAATTTTGACTGTTGCAAAAAATAATAAAAATTTGATGAAATTGGTTGAAACGTTCACATTCATGCAACCGGGTGTGCCTTGTATTTATTATGGAGATGAGTATGCAGTGACTGGTGGAATGGATCCTGAGTGTCGCAAGTGTATGCCTTGGGATGAAAAAAATCAAGATTTAGAGATGTTTGAATTCTTTAAAAATCTGATTGAGTTGCGCAAGCAATATCAAGAAATTTTAAGTGATTCAGAAGTAGAATGGAAAATCGTAGATTCAGAAAATGGCATTGTGAAATTTGAACGTGGAACTTTGAAAGCTATTTTCAATATTGGCGAAAAACCGGCTTATTTTTCGGCTGATGAAGTGGTTTTCTCTAATTTGGTTGACCAAAATAATATTTTACAATATGGTTTTGTAATCTATAAATAGAAAATAGATTCTGTCAGTTCAATGAGACCGAGGGAGTCATTGAATCGGTAAATAAAGAAACTATCGGCTTTGCTGATAGTTTTGTCAGTAAAAATTGCTGACAGAATCTTTGGTTTAGTGAGTATTTTACTGACGGGATTAACTGATAAAGTTGTCAGTAAAAATTAATTGAGTTCGTCCTCCTATATCCTAGGAAAATAGGAATTGGAGAATGAACTTACATCTTAATGGAGTAGTGAAATATGAAAAAAAATTGGTGGCAAAAAACAGTCGTTTATCAGATTTATCCGCGGTCATTTATGGATGCTAATGGTGATGGTGTTGGTGATTTGCAAGGAATTATCTCTAAATTAGATTATCTTGAAAAACTTGGAATTGGTGCCATTTGGTTGAGTCCAGTTTATCAATCGCCAATGGATGATAATGGTTATGATATTTCTGATTATCAAGCAATTGCTGATGTTTTTGGAACGATGGCGGACATGGATGAATTGCTCTTGGAAGCTAAAAAGCGAAACATTCAAATTGTTATGGATTTGGTAGTTAATCATACTTCCGATGAACATAAGTGGTTTGTGGAAGCTAGAAAATCAAAAGATAACGCTTATCGCGATTATTATATTTGGGCTGATGAACCCAATGGTTTGCAGTCGACATTTTCAGGCTCTGCCTGGGAATTTGATGAGGAATCGGGCCAATATTTCCTTCATCTTTTTAGCAAGCGTCAGCCAGATTTAAACTGGGAAAATCCTCAGGTTCATAAAGAAGTTTATGACATGATGAATTTCTGGATTGATAAGGGAATCGGCGGTTTTCGCATGGATGTGATTGATTTGATTGGGAAAGAAATTGACCAAGAAATCACAGGAAATGGGCCTAAATTACATGAGTATTTGCATGAAATGAATCAGGCAACTTTTGGGCAGAAAAATTTACTGACCGTGGGTGAAACTTGGGGAGCAACACCTGAGATTGCGGAGCTTTATTCTGACCCAGAGCGTCAAGAATTATCAATGGTTTTCCAATTTGAACACATCACAAATGCTTATCTTGATGAGGGTGAAAAATGGGATAAAAAGGAATTTTCAGTTTCAAAACTTAAAGAAATTTTAGCCAAGTGGCAAGCTTTAGAAAAAGGTTGGAATTCACTTTTTTGGAATAATCATGATTTACCACGGATTGTCTCAAATTGGGGAAATGATGGGAAATATCGTTTGAAATCAGCCAAAGCTTTTGCGATTTTATTGCATTTGATGAAAGGAACGCCTTATATTTATCAAGGTGAAGAGCTTGGAATGACGAATTATCCTTTTGAATCAATTGAAGAAGTCAATGATATTGAGTCACGGAATATGTTTGCTGAACGCTTAGCTGCTGGTCATTCCGAAAATGAAATCATGGATTCAATTCGTCGTGTTGGCCGTGATAATGCAAGAACGCCGATGCAATGGACGGCAGGAGAAAATGCAGGATTTACTGACGGGAAACCTTGGCTGGCTGTCAATCCTAATCATGGAGAAATTAATGCTGACCAAGCCATGAGTGATCCTGATTCTGTTTTTTATACTTATCAAAAGTTGATTGAACTTCGTAAACAACATGATTGGGTTATTTATGGGGACTTCAAGTTGATTGATTCTGAGGATGATGTTTTTGCTTATTTGCGGACTTATCAGGGGAAAAAATACTTGGTCGTTGCCAATTTATCTGATGAAGAAAATCAATTTAAAACAGGATTTGTCTGTCGTGACTTATTGATTCACAATGAAAATTTCCTGCCTGAAATTTCTCAAATTAAATTAAAAGCTTGGGAAGCCTTTGCTTGTGAAGTGGAATAGTTAAAGCCCAGAAGGGTGAGGTGAAAATGAGCGAATTTAAGAAAATGGTTGCTGGCAAACTCTACAAAGCAAGTAAAGTTGAACCAGAATATAAACCTGATAAAAATCGAGCATTAAATCAAAAAATTAATCAACTCAATCTGCTTGATATAGAAAAAATTGTGGCACTTGAAAAAGAACTTTTTGGTCAAACTGGCGATGAGATATTTGTAAATCCGCCGCTTTACATCGACTATGGTAAAAATACAAGAATTGGTCAACGCTTTTATGCCAATATGGACTGTATCTTTCTGGATGTTGCACCGATTACGATTGGCGATGATGTGATGTTTGGACCTCGCGTCAGTCTGATTACGGCCTCTCATCCAATTGATGCCGGAGTTCGACAGCGTGGACTAGAATATGGAAAAGCAATAACGATTGGCGACCGAGTTTGGCTCGGTGCAGGAGTAATTGTTAATCCGGGCGTTACGATTGGCGAAAATACAATTGTGGGTTCAGGAACGGTAGTGACAAAAAATTTGCCAGCAAATGTGATTGCAGTAGGTAATCCAGCACGAATTCTCCGCGAAATTACTGATTCTGACCGACTTTACTGGGAAGAAAAAGAGAACGAATATTATGAAAAATAAGCTTTTACTTCTGTCAGTAACTTTACTGGCGACCTGTGCTTTAAGTGCTTGTCAAAAAGCAAATTCAAAAGATTCATCAGTAAAAAAAGCGGCTGTCAGCCAAAAGGTTGATGTGAGTTTGTATCGTAATTTTTATGAAATATTTACGAGTTCATTTGCGGATTCAAATCAGGATGGTGAGGGTGATTTAAATGGGGTCACGCAACATTTAGATTATCTCAATACGGGGAATAAAAATTCTACAACAGATTTGAAAGTGCAAGGACTTTGGATGACCCCAATCTTTGCTAGTCCAAGCTATCATGGCTATGATGTCAGCAATTACGAAGAAATTAATCCTAAATTTGGTACAATGGCTGATTTTGAAAATCTGATTGCTCAAGCTAAAAAACGAGGAATTGCCGTGATTTTGGACATGCCGTTTAACCACACGGCGACTGACAATGTCTGGTTTCAAAAAGCACTAGCTGGCGACAAGAAATATATGGCTTATTATAATTGGTCGGACACAGCAAAAGAGGGTTATAGTTTAGCCAGCAACGGTAAATACTATGAGTCAGAGTTTGATAAATCAATGCCAGACCTCAATCTTGCCAATCCTGAGGTCAAAAAAGAAATTGCAAAAATTACGAAATTTTGGTTAGACAAAGGTGTTTCTGGTTTTCGCTTGGATGCTGTTGGTTTTTATTTCTCAAATGATGATAAAAAAACGACGGCCTTTACCAAATGGCTGACAGAAACGGTCAAAAAGCAAAATCCAAAAGCTTATTTAGTGGGTGAAGTTTTTTCAACGGCTTCGGCAATTGATGATATCTATCAGTCAGGTATTGATTCTTTATTTGACTTTCCAAATGCTTTGCAATCAAGTTCAAGTCCAATTAATTCGGCCCTAGTCTTGGGTGAAGGTTCATTGTTTGGTCAGCAAATCGAAGCTTGGGACCAAGAAATTCATGCTGACAACCCCAAAGCCATTGATGCTCCTTTTTTGAGTAATCATGACACGGACCGCTCGGCGACAATCATTAGTTCTTTGTCAATGCAAAAAATGGCGGCTCAAACTTACCTTTTGATGCCGGGAAACCCATTTATTTACTACGGCGAAGAGCTGGGACTGACAGGTTCTGGCATTGACCAAAATAAACGCTTGCCAATGCCATGGTCGGCTGATGGAGCAGGTTCGCCTAAGGAAAATGTTGCGGTTCCTGGTGCGACTGAAACTGCGACAACTGACGGTGGCTCGGTGGCTCAGCAAGCAGCGAATCCAAATTCGCTACTCAATTGGTACAAAAAAGTCTTGCGAATCAAAGCGAAATATCCTGAAATTGCGACTGCCAGGCTGAAAAATATTTCTGTCAGTAAAGATAGCTTGTCTGTCATTAATTATGGAAAGGATTTGACCATTGTCAATAATTTTTCAGATAAAGAAAGTATGACAGTGAAACTCCCGAAAGGAGTTGTCGGCAAAAAAATTACTGACCAACTTTCTGGTGGTGGAGTCCAAGCGACATTGACTGATGGAAAATTGACAATTCCAGCTTACAGTACAGTTATTTTGGAGAAATGAAAATTAATGAAAAAAAGATTAGAACCAGAATTGAAAATCTTGGTTTTGAAGCCTTGAGCGTCTGTCCACCCCTGACAGAATTGTCAGGAAGTTATCTGAATAACTTGACCAAATTACCAAATGGCGAATCTGCAAAGATTTTGAATGATAACAAAACTTATCTAGCGGCACAAATTGAGCCAGAATCAGAAATAAAATGCTGGGGAATTGCTGCAGATGATGAACAAATTGCAATTTTCTCTTATAGCAATCATGGTTCGGATTGCGAACTTTTAGCTTGGGTAAAAATCTAAAAATCACTGATACAGTCTGTATCAGCTCTGTCAAGTCTGACAGAGCTTACTAGAAAGAAGATACAAGGATGAAACAGTCAGATTTTTGGAAACAAGTGCTTTCGTTAGCACTCCCTGTTGCAGCGCAAGGCTTGCTTTATGCCTTTCTTGCCATTATCAATCAATTGATGGTGGGACAACTTGGCGAAAGCTCAGTCGTTGCCGTTGCCCTCGGCTCAAAAGTCATGAGTATCATGGCTTTTACACAAATGGGCTTGACTGCAGGGCTTGGCATACTTGCTAGTCAGCACGTGGGACGTAGCCAACGTGAAAAAATCGCACCTTTGCAAGGTATGCTTTTGTTGGTAGGGATTGGTGTAAGTCTTATCTTCATGCTCATCTCGGTTGCTTTTCCACATTGGGCGATGTCACTTTTCACAGCTGATCCGCAAGTTATTGCGATTGGTAGTTCTTATCAACGCTTGTTAGGCTTGTCCTATCTGCCCGCCATGCTCATTGGGATTTATGCGACCACCTTACGAAGCGACGGTATTGTGAAATTACCACTTTATATCAGTCTGGCAACAGTACCACTTGAAGCTTTGTTCAATTTTGCTTTCGTTTTCGGTCATTTTGGTTTTCCAAAACTCGGCGTTAAGGGGGCAGGATTATCAACAACGATTGTTGTCGTCATTGAGCTTGTCGCCTTTCTTATCTTGATTTATGGCGGAAAATTGACGGGGAACTTCTCCATTCGTCAAATGTTGAATTTCCACTTTCGAGATGTAGAAATCAAGCAATTTTGGCGCTTGACTCTACCATTGCTTGGAGATAATTTGAGTTTTATTCTTTCAGGGAGTATTATCGGCGCGATTTACGGCTTTATGGGAACAGTGCAGACGACAGCGGTCACGATTATGCAACCGATTGAGATGTTGCTGATTACTTTCTTTGGCGGTTTTTCAACGGCAACGAGCGTCATGGTTGGACACAGACTAGGGCGCGACGACATGGACGATGCTTATCATACAAGTAAACGCCTGATTTGGTTGTCAATCCTTGCCCCTCTGGTCATTGCGTTCCTGCTTCTTATTCCAATGCCCTGGTACCTCTCCTTTTACAAACTTACGCCTGAGTCATTATCGCTGACGAAAACAATTATGCTTGTCATGGCGATTTTTGTGCCAAGTAAGATTGTCAATATGGTGCTTGGCAGTGTTTTGGGCGCTGGTGGCGAAACGAAGTTTATCTTTTATCTGTCCATTTTGGGCGGTTGGATCCTCGGGATACCGATTGGTTTAATCACAGCATTTGTCCTCCATTGGGATATTGTTTGGGTTTATGCAGCGGTGACTTTTGAAGAACTGGTACGCGCATTACTTGGCGGTTGGAAAATGCGGACACGGACTTGGTTGAATAATCTTGTCAAAGAAAATTAAATAGTAAAGGAAATAAAAATGAAAACTGATTTTCACAAAATGGTCGGTTACCAAATCTACCCAAAATCATTCAAAGATAGTAATGGAGATGGACTTGGCGACATCAATGGAATCATTGAAGAATTGCCATATTTGCATGATTTGGGTGTTGATTTTCTCTGGATAAATCCCATTTATAAGAGTCCGCAGATTGACGGTGGCTACGATATTTCTGATTTTTATGCCATTGATGAAATGTTTGGCACGCTTGATGATTTTCAAACATTGTTAAAAGAAGCGCATGATTTAGACCTGAAAATCATGTTGGATTTGGTGGTTAACCACACCTCAGACCAGCACCCTTGGTTCATAGAAAGTCAAAAATCAAAAGATAATCCTTATCGTGATTACTATTTGTGGGAAGATGCGAGTCCTAATCAGATGCCAAATGAGTGGATTTCCTTTTTTGGCGGCTCAACTTGGGCTTATGATGAAAAAACAAAACAAGCTTATTTTCACGTATTTGCCAAGGAGCAGCCTGATTTGAACTGGAAAAATCCTAAAGTTCGTCAGGAAATTTACAAAATGATTCGTTGGTGGTTGGATTTGGGAATAGATGGATTTAGGTTAGATGCCATTTCTCATATTCAAAAAATGCCTTGGTCTTATAAAATTAAATCTTGGAAGGGTAATGGTCCGTGGATTCCTTTTATGAATGTTGCTGGAATTGAAACTTACATGGCTGAGTTAAAAGCGATATTTGATGAATATGGGGCTTTGACAGTGGGTGAGGCTTCGGGTGTACAATCCACAGAAGCGCCAGACTGGACTGATGAATCTGGCTATATCAATATGATTTTTGAATTAGAGCATAACGTCAGAAAAGCCAATGACCAGAGTCAAGGAGATACCTATGGCTACAAAAAAGTCATCATGCGTTGGCAAGAAGATTTGCTTGAACGAGGTTGGAATGCTTTGTATATTGAAAATCATGACCAGCCGCGAAGTATTGATACTTTTGGCAATGGCTCGATAGAATCAGCCAATGCACTAGCGGTATCATATATGCTTTTACGTGGGACGCCTTTCATTTATCAAGGACAGGAATTCGGCATGAGCAATTTCCCATTTACTGACAGTAAGCAATTGAGGTCTGATGAGATAATTAAACAATATGACCAATTATTGACAAAATTATCAGAAAAAGAGGCTTTAGAAGAGGTCAGTAAAAACAGTCGCGAACATTCTCGGACGCCTCTGCAGTGGAATGATTCCGAAAATGCCGGATTTACGACGGGACATTCTTGGATGGAAATAAATCCTAACTTTTCTAAAATTAATCGTCAAACCAACCAAGAACTGATTGAACTTTATAAAAACTTAATTGAATTACGGCATAAAGAAACTGCAATTTCGGATGGCTCTATCCATTTTCATTTCAAACGGCACCCGCAAGTTTTGGTTTACGAGCGAGATGAATTTTTAATTATTGTCAATTTGGCTGATAAAAAAGCACATTTGGATTTCTCAAAGATTGCCAATTTTGCTGATGGGGAAACTATTAATTATCAACAAGTTCTGGGCAGCTCAAATAGTCCATTTCAAGAAAAGATGGTTCTGTTAGCCTGGGAATATCGGGTTTATAAAAAATAGAAGGTGAGAACAAAAAAAGATTATGAAACAAATCAAAAGAATTATGGGCATTGACCCTTGGAAAATCACATCAAATCAGATTGAAAAAGAAGATCGACGGTTGCAAGAATCACTCACTTCCATCGGTAACGGCTACATGGGAATGCGTGGAAATTTCAGTGAAACTTATAGTGGGGATAGTCACCAAGGAACTTACATTGCAGGAGTTTGGTTTCCGGACAAAACACGTGTAGGTTGGTGGAAAAATGGCTACCCTGAGTATTTTGGAAAAGCCATCAATGCATTGAATTTTGCTTCTGTTAGAGTTTTTATAGATGACAAAGAAGTGGATTTAGCCGCAAGTCACGTGACTGATTTTAATCTGTCGCTTGATATGCAAAAAGGTGTACTCACTTATACTTATGTAGCTTACGGGGTGCGCGTCACTGCCGAACGCTTTTTCTCAATTGCTCAACAAGAACTTGCAGTTTTTGCTTTTATGTTTGAAAGTCTAGATGGTGAAATACATCAAATCCGGACAGCCTCAGTCATTGATGCAAATGTTCGTAATGAAGATTCTAACTATGATGAAAAATTTTGGACAGTGAAGAATCTTGATAATACAGCAACAGGGTCATTTATCGTAACTGAAACTATCCCAAATCCTTTTGGCGTTGAACAATTTACTGTAGCAGCTAAACAAAGCTTTGCAGGTGATTTTGCTCGAGTAAAGCAAGAAACGAGAGAAACTTCAGTTTTAGATGTTTATGAAGCAAAATTAGTAGAAAATGCCCCACTTACTTTTATCAAAAATGTTTTAGTTGTCACGAGTCGCGATATTAAACCGTCAAATTTAACAAAAGTTCTCTCAAATTTGACGCTTGAAATTTCAAAGAAGACTTATAATGAATTTTATAAAGAACAAGAAGAAGCTTGGGCTAAACGTTGGGAAATTGCAGACGTACAAATTGACGGTTCAGTAGAAGCTCAACAAGGAATTCGATTTAATCTATTCCAACTTTTCTCAACCTATTATGGTGAGGATGAACGCTTAAACATCGGTCCTAAAGGATTTACTGGAGAAAAATACGGTGGAGCAACTTATTGGGATACGGAAGCCTATGCTGTTCCTTTATACTTGGCACTTTCTGATGAAAAAGTAGCAAAAAATCTTTTGAAATATCGTCACAATCAACTTCCACAAGCACAACATAATGCCCGCCAACAAGGCCTTAAAGGTGCCTTGTATCCAATGGTTACATTTACAGGTGTCGAATGTCACAACGAATGGGAAATTACTTTTGAAGAAATCCACCGTAATGGAGCCATGGCCTATGCGATTTACAACTACACTAACTATACAGGAGATGAAACTTATCTCGCTCAAGAAGGTTTAGAAGTTCTAGTTGAAATTGCTCGTTTCTGGGCAGACCGTGTGCATTATAGCCAACGAAATGATAAATATATGATTCATGGAGTCACAGGACCAAATGAATATGAAAATAATATCAATAATAACTGGTACACTAATAAATTGGCAGCTTGGGTTTTGACTTATACTGCTGAAAGTTTGGAAAAATATCCTCGTACGGATTTGATTTCAACCGAAGAAGTTGCTCATTGGGGCGAAATTGTGGATAAAATGTATTATCCAGAAGATAAAGAATTAGGGATTTTTGTCCAACATGATGGTTATTTAGATAAAGATCTAACGCCAGTGGCCCAACTTGACCCTAAAAATCTTCCATTGAACCAAAACTGGTCTTGGGATAAAGTATTACGTAGTCCATATATTAAACAAGCAGATGTGCTTCAAGGAATTTATTTCTTTGGCAATCAATTTTCAATGGCTGAAAAACAACGTAATTTTGATTTTTATGAACCTTTGACTGTTCATGAAAGTTCACTTTCTCCTTCCATTCATGCGATTTTAGCCGCAGAGCTTGGTATGGAAGATAAGGCAGTTGAAATGTATGAACGGACAGCTCGTCTTGATTTGGATAATTATAACAATGATACAGAAGATGGACTTCATATCACTTCAATGACAGGTTCCTGGTTGGCGATTGTTCATGGATTTGCTCAAATGAAAACTTGGGAGGCTCAATTGAGTTTTGCACCATTTTTACCAAAAGCATGGACAGGATATGCCTTCCACATTAACTATCGTGGACGCTTATTGAAAATTTCAGTCGGTCAAGAAGTAAAAATTGAATTATTGCGTGGACAAGCTTTAAGTCTTAAGATTTATGATGAAACTGTAGAATTGAGTGATTCTTATATTACAAAAACAAGGTAGTTTGATTTCTTTAGATGACTTTTTTATCAAAAATCTAAAAAATAGTTGAAAATTAGTCTAAAATTTGGCAAAATAAAATTTGAAAGATTCAAAAAAGAATAGAGAAAGGAGCGCTGAGTTGAGCTAGCTTCGGCTAGTTTCAAGTGAAAATATGGCAGTTACAATTAAAGATGTTGCAAAAAAAGCTGGTGTCAATGCTTCCACGGTAAGTCGAGTCATTAAAGACAGTTCAGAAATTTCGGATAAAACGAAAGTAAAAGTTCGCAAAGCTATGCATGAATTGGGTTATCGTCGTAATGCAGCGGCTCAGATTCTGGCTTCCGGAAAAACAAATACCATTGGAGTTGTCTTTCCCCCGGTCGCCGACAAAGCAAGTCAACCTTTCTTTATGAAAATTTTGACCTCAATCAATGAAACCGCTCGGGATTATGATGTGTCGATTGCTATCGCGACGGGACATTCGGTCGGAGAATTAAAGAAACAAGTTGAACTTCAATTTTCCGAAAAACGGGTTGATGGATTCATTGTACTTTATGCTGGGAAAAGTGATGAAGTTCGAGATTATCTTTTAGAAAATAAGGTTCCTTTTGTTCTAGTAGGGACGCCAACAGAAGGTAAAAACGAAATTACACATGTGGATAATGATAATATGCTCCTTGGGCGTGAAGCTGTTCGGCTTTTAGCCCAATTAAATCATCAGAATATCTCATTTGTAACAGATACGAAAGAAACAGAAGTTTTTGAAGAGCGTTATCAAGGCTTTAAAGATGAAGCAGAAAGATTAGGTCTCAGCCACGATTTATTATTCATGGATAGTAATTTTTCATTAAGAAATGAAACAGCATTAGTGGTTATGGATGATGTCCTATCTTTAAAAGTGGTGGAGCGTTTACGAAGTCAAGGACTAAATGTTCCAGAAGATGTAAGTCTCATTACTTACAACAATTCCATCTTTGGGGCAATGATTCACCCTTATCTCACAACCTTTGATATTCATATTGAACAATTAGGGGCAAGTGCCATCAAGAAAATTTTAGATTTACGTGATAATAAAGAAAACTTACCAGAAAAAACAATCATTCCTTTTGAATTAATTGTTCGGGAATCAACAAAAGCTAGAATTTGAGTTCTAGCTTTTTTAGTTTTGTTTAAGATAGAGTTAAGCCTAGTACAAGACAAAAATATGATAATAGTGTAAAATAATAGAAAGGAATGGGCGCGGTTTTATTGACTTTTCAGCCAATTTAACCAAAAATAATTTATAAATTATTTGCCTTAAAAAATGTGAAAAGGGATGGATTCAATGATTAAAATTTTATTAGTGGAGGACGATTTATCACTCTCTAAATCTGTTTACGATTTCTTAAAATCTTTTGCACAAGTGAAACAAGTTTATGATGGGGTTGAAGGACTCTATGAGGCAGAATTGGGAATTTATGATTTGATTTTGCTTGATTTGATGCTTCCAGAAAAAAATGGTTTTGAAGTTTTAAAAGAACTCCGTGAACAAAATGTGGATACACCTGTCTTAATTATGACTGCCAAAGAATCTTTGGATGATAAAATGCATGGTTTTGATATTGGGGCAGATGATTATTTAACAAAACCTTTCTATTTAGATGAACTTAAAGCACGAATTCAAGCACTTTTAAAACGGACAGGGAAATTGGAAGATTCCAATGGTTTGTCTTATGGAAATATTCGTTTGAATTTATCAAATAAATCAACTTTAGTTGATGACCAACCTGTTGATTTAATTGGTAAAGAGTTTGATTTAGTCGTTTATTTAATGCAAAACCAAAATGTTATTTTGCCAAAAGAGCAGATTTTTGACCGGATTTGGGGTTATGATAGTGACACAACTGTGACGGTTGTTGAGGTTTATATGAGTAAAATCCGGAAAAAATTGAAAGATACAGAATTTGTCAATAATCTTTCAACTTTGCGAAATGTTGGCTATATCTTGAGATAAAATTTTACTGACAGCTTATGGATTTATAAAAACTTATCTATAAACTAAAAATGTGACTTCGGCCAGTTTATTGTGCCAAGCCGCAAGCTTAACGTAGATATGAACTCAGCTTGTCCAATAAGTCAGTGCTAACGAGACGGCCCCAATGCTAAAAGGAGTCAATAAATCACTAGCTAAAAGAACTGTCAGTAAATCTATCTAGAAATGAGACCTCTTTGAAGAATATAATTAAAAAAGTTAAATCTTCAGCTATCGTAAAAAATGATGGGAAAAATTTCCTTCATTTTTTTCTAGCTTTTACAGTGATCTTTGTCGCCCTAGCCGTGATTATTATTCAAGTCATGCAATTGGGAATGTACAGGGCGACTGACCAAAATTTACATAATTTAGCTCAAAATCGAGTGTTTTTGGAAGAAGCTGCCAATAATCAATTTGGTACGAATGATTCACAAGATAGTGGATTTTATGGGCCAAATAATAGTGTTATTTTTTATGACTCAGAAGGAAAGAGTTTCATGCCCTCATCAGAATCAAATGGACGAATCAGTACCAACTTTGTGATGAGTCGTTTGCAAAAGGCTATGAAATTTAATGAAAAGCAAATTAATACCATTCAGACTGTTTCAGTAAAAAATCCCTATGGTGATAACTGGCATTATCGTTATTTGACCACTTCGCAATTTATTATTACAAATTCTGATGGGACAGTCACGCCAGTTTACGTGCAGATATTTTCAAATGTGGATCAAATTCAAGATGCAATGAGTCGGGCGATGTGGGTCATTGTGACCACAATGATTACTTTCTGGATTCTGTCAGTAATTATCAGTCTATATCTTGCAAATTGGACCTTAAAACCAATTTTAGCGGCTTATGAAAAACAAAAAGAGTTTGTTGAAAATGCGTCACATGAATTGAGAACGCCTTTAGCAATCTTGCAAAATCGCCTAGAATTACTTTTCCAAAAACCAACGGCAACAATTATAGACGAATCTGAAAATATCTCCGAAAGTTTATCCGAAGTTCGTAATATGCGGTTGTTGACCTCAAATCTGTTGAACTTGGCAAGACGTGATTCTGGAATAAAGATTGAACCAGAACCCACAACGGCAACCTACTTTGAAAATATTTTCAATAGTTATGAAATGCTTACCGAAAATGCAGGCAAAAAGTTTTCAGGAAACTTGAAATTAGAAGGCACAGTTAATTTGGACCAAGCGCTCATTAAGCAGTTGCTGACGATATTATTTGATAACGCCTTGAAATATACTGACAGTGAAGGTGAAATTTCGGTGGACGTGATAAAAAATGGCGGCTTCCTAACTTTTGCAGTTGCTGATAATGGTGAAGGAATTTCTGATGAAGATAAGAAAAAAATCTTTGACCGATTTTTCCGAGTAGATAAAGCACGAACTCGCCAAAAAGGGGGCTTAGGTTTGGGACTTTCTTTGGCCAAACAAATTGTTGAAGCCTATAATGGGAAAATAACAGTTGAAGATAATAAACCTAAAGGAACAAAATTCATTGTCAAGATTCGTGTGGACAGCACAATTTCAAATCCTGCAAAAATTTTCCAAAAGTTGTAAAATATGAGAGAAAAAAATTACTGACAAATTATGATAAGATAATAGTATCATCCAAATTATGACAATTTTGTCAGTCAATTTACTAGTTTTTTAAAGGCAAATACTGTCAGTAAAAACTAAGTAAATCTATAAAGGAGAAAAATCAAAAATGTCAGTTTTAGAAAAAATAGACAGCCCAGCAGATTTAAAAAAGATTTCAAATAAAGAATTAGAAGAATTAGCTTCAGAAATTCGAGCAGCAGTCCTTCACAAAGTATCAAATGTCGGTGGTCACGTTGGTCCAAATTTAGGCGTGACTGAATTAACAATTGCCCTTCACAAAGTTTTCAATTCACCAGTTGATAAGTTTATTTGGGATGTTTCCCACCAAACTTATCCACACAAAATTTTGACTGGACGTAAAAATGGATTTACTGATGGACATTTCCATGACATTACTCCTTATACCAGTCAAAGAGAGTCTGAGCACGACTTTTTCACCGTTGGACATACCTCAACATCCATTGCTAATGCCTTAGGTTATGCCAAAGCGCGTGATTTGACAAAGGATAAAGGAAATATTATTGCGGTAATTGGCGATGATTCAATTTCAGGTGGACTTGCTATGGAAGCTCTCAATAATGCTGGAGATTTCCAAGGAAACCTGATCATTTTATTCAATGATAATCAAATGTCAATTGCTGAAAACCATGGGGGACTTTACCGTAATCTAGCCGAACTTCGGGCGACAAATGGTCAAGCTGAAAATAACTTCTTTAAAACATTTGGTTTAGATTATAAATATTTAGAAAATGGAAATGATATTGAATCACTTATCAACTTATTTGAAGAAGTAAAAGATATTGATCATCCAATCGTTCTTCATATCCATACTGAAAAAGGTCGTGGTTACCAACCAGCCCTTGAAAATAAGGAAGCTTTCCACTGGCATATGCCCTTTGATCTTGAAACAGGTCAATCGAAAGTGACTGATTCTGGCAAATCTTATAGCTCTATCATGTTAGATTACATGGACAAAAAAGTTTCAGAAGGTTTGCCACTTGTAGCTATCAATGCAGCAATCCCTGGAATTTTTGGCTTGAAACAATTTGCAGCTAAATATCCAGACCGTTATATTGATGCTGGAATTACCGAACAATTTACCATAACATTTGGTGGGGCAATGGCTGCAGCTGGTGCTCGTCCAATCATTTTCCACAATTCGACCTTTGTGCAACGAGCTTATGACCAATTTTGGCATGATTTAGCAATTAATGAAGAACCAGCGATTGTCATTGTTAAAGGTGGGGTTATTTCAGGTTCAGATGAAACGCACCAAGGCTCATCAGCCATGACTTGGATTTCAAACATTCCAAATATCAAATATCTTGCTCCAACATCTGAAGAAGAATTCATTTCAATTCTTGATTGGGCACTTGACCAACATGAAGAACCAGTTGTGATTCAAATGCCAGAACATGGATTAGAATCACGTCCAACAGTTCTAACAGATTTTTCGACGAGTTCATATCAAATGACAAAAGCTGGTGAAAAAGTTGCCATTTTGGCTCTTGGTGGACTTTATTCACATGGTGAAAAAGTCGCTAAGATTTTAGCTGAAAATGGAGTTAATCCTACACTTGTTAATCCAATTTTCATCAATGATTTGGACCAAGCTTTCCTTGAAAACTTAGTTGAAAATCATCAAGTGATTGCCACTATCGAAGATGGAATTCTTGACGGAGGATTTGGGCAAAAAGTAGCCTCATTCCTCGGAAAATATGATGTGAAAGTTTTAAATTTTGGAGCGAAACGTGAATTTAATGATTCTGTTCCTGTTGCTGAACTTTATGACCGTTACCACCTCACCCCTGAATTGATGGTTGCTGATATTCTGAGCCTTTTAAAATAAAAACTTTTACTGACAAAGTCCCAATCATTTCTGTCAGTAAAAAATAAATTACTGACTAGTCTGTCAGTAAAATTAAGAAGAATGAGTATAGATTCTTTCTTAATAATAAAGTGAAATAGATGAAAAAAGTATTAGTGAAAGCAGTACATGGCTATCAACGTTGGATTTCTCCAGCCTTGCCTCCAGCCTGTCGCTATTATCCTACCTGTTCCAATTACATGATTCAGGCAATAGAAAAACATGGACCAGCCAAAGGATTGGCGATGGGAACAGCACGGATTTTACGTTGTCACCCTTTTTGCCAACCAGGTTATGATTTAGTTCCAGAACATTTTAGTCTCCGTCGTAATTGGGCAGAGCCTGAAAAAAAAGAAGAAGAGGACTCAAAATAGTTTTGAGTCTTTTTTATTTATTGAAAAAATTCTAATAAAAAACAAGATGAAATCGCTATCAAAAATAATTAAAAAATGGTAAAATGAAAAAAAGAATAAAAAAGGAGTGTCATCTATTATGCCATTTAGTAAAGATTTTCTCTGGGGCGGAGCTACCGCGGCTAATCAATGTGAAGGCGGCTATAATCAAGGAGGACGTGGACTTGCTAACGTTGATCTTGTGCCTCACGGAAAAGACCGTTTTCCAATTATTACAGGGGAAATGAAGCACCTTGAATTTGACGAGGAACATTTCTATCCTGCAAAAGAAGCGATTGATATGTATCACCATTGGAAAGATGACCTCGCCCTTTTTGCTGAAATGGGCTTTAAGACTTATCGAATGTCAATTGCTTGGACACGAATTTTCCCCAAAGGAGATGAACAAGAACCAAACGAAGAAGGCTTGCAATTTTACGAAGATATTTTTAAAGAATGCAAACGTTTAGGAATTGAGCCATTAGTTACCATTACTCACTTTGATTGTCCAGTTCATTTGATTAAAGAATATGGGGGCTGGCGTAACCGAAAAATGGTTGGTTTTTATGAAAATCTGGCGAGAACAATTTTTACTCGCTATAAAGGATTGGTTCGATATTGGCTGACATTTAATGAGATTAATATGCTACTCCATGCTCCATTCATGGGGGCAGGACTTGTCTTTGAAGAAGGGGAAAATAAAGAACAAGCCAAGTATTTGGCTGCTCATCATGAACTTTTGGCTTCAGCTTTGGCAACAAAAATAGCTCATGAAATTGATCCAGAAAATAAAATTGGCTGTATGTTGGCCGCTGGCGAATATTATCCATTTGATTGTAATCCAGAAAATGTGTTGGAAGCTCAAAAACAAAATCATGACAATCTCTTTTTCATTGATGTCCAATCGCGTGGGAAATATCCTAACTATCTTCTAAAAAGATTAGAACGTGAAGATGTTCAACTTCCAATTGAAGCGGGTGATTTAGAAATTTTAGCAGAAAATACTGTTGATTTTATTTCATTTAGCTATTATTCTAGTCGAGTGGCTAAGATAAAAGACAAGGACGCAGATAAGTCAGCTGGTAATATTTTTGAGTCTGTCACTAATCCCTATTTAAAGGCAAGTGAATGGGGCTGGCAAATTGACCCTCTTGGACTCCGAATTACAATGAATTCTATTTATGATCGTTATCAAAAACCACTGTTTGTTGTTGAAAATGGCTTAGGAGCTCTTGATAAACCAGATGAAAATGGTTTTGTAGCAGATGACTATCGAATTGATTACATGGCTGCTCATATCAAAGAAATGAAAAAAGCGGTTGAACTTGATGGTGTTGAACTACTCGGATATACTTCTTGGGGATGTATTGACTTGGTTTCAGCAGGTACTGGTGAAATGAGTAAACGTTACGGATTCATCTATGTTGACCGAGATGATTTTGGTAAAGGAACTTTGAAACGGACGCCTAAGAAATCATTTAACTGGTACAAGAAAGTGATTGCAAGCAACGGTGAAGATTTAACAAATGAATAATTAAAAAGGGGGGGCTTTCCTCCTTTTTTTATCAAACAAAATATTTCTTTGATTTAAGATTTTTATCTAGCAAGAAAAATTTACAATAGTTAGGCAAGTGTCCATTAAAAGGAAGCAGTGCTAGAACTTTTTTATGAAATATGATAAAATCGTGTATTGCGTAATTTTTAAATCCGCAGTCATGAAGTATGAAAAAGCCTCGATGATATTTAAGAAATTTAAAAAGTTACAAGTGAGATAAGAATGATGAGGATAAGAAGTGAAAAGTATAAAAAATACCTGGAAGTTGTTTGCCCTAGACTGGAAACGAATTTTTAAAAATCCTGTGGCGACTTTTTTAATTGTCGCCCTAATGATAATTCCCTCTTTATATGCTTGGTTTAATATTAAAGCCCTGTGGGACCCCTATGCCAATACTTCGCAACTGCCAATTGCGGTCTACAGTGCAGATAAACCTGCTAGTTTTCAAGATAAAACCATAAACATTGGTGATGAAGTTCTGAAGAATTTAAAGAAAAATCATCAATTAGGTTGGAAATTTGTAGATTCTAAAGCAGAATTAGATAAAGGAGTTAAATCCGGAAAATACTATGCTGGAATTTACTTACCAAAGGATTTTTCAAAAGACCTTTTAAGTTTTACAACCGGTGATATTAAAAAGCCACAAATAGTTTATTCTATTAATGAAAAGATAAATGCTATTGCTCCCAAAATAACCTCTAAGGGTGCTTCATCTCTTCAATCACAGATTTCTGAAGAATTTATTAATACGGCAAGTAGTACACTCTTAAAAACCTTTAATACGATTGGTTACGATATTGATAAAAATATGGTAAGTATTCAGAAGGTTAAGTCAGCAATTTTATCAACAAACGATAATCTAGGAACCATTGACAAATACACCCAACAAGTGGTTGACCTTCATGGTAAAATGCCAGAAATCAAAGAAAAACTGGCTAAGGCTAACGAATTTATTACTTATTTACCTGAAGTTGATTCTTTAGGTCAAAAAGTAATTAGTTTGAATGATAAAATGCCTGAAATTGATAAAAGTTTGTCACTTGTTTTGACTCTTCAAGAAAAAATTCCTGAAATTCAAAACGCTGGTAAACAAATTTCGATGATTGATGAAGACTTTGCGTCAGTTGAAAGTACTATGACCCAAGGCATTCAAGAAGCAAAAGACGGCTTGCAAATCATCAATCAAGTCCAAAAATCAATGCCAGACATTCAAAAATTAGGACAAGATGCAGATAGTTTAGGGACTGTGACATTGGATGCAGCGAAAAAAATGCAGAGCGCATTGCCTAGTATCACGAATAGCGTTCAAATCACTCTACAGTCTATTCAAGAATTTTCAAAAAATACTTCCTCAGTTCTCGCCGTTATTGACCAAGCAATCGCTGATAATCAACTCACTGATGAAGAAAAAGAACAAATAAATAGTTTAATTACCAACTTTATTAACAATATTGCTCAACAAAGAGAAGCGATTCAAAATATTGTTGATTATATGAAACAAGTTCAAGAGAGCAATGGAAGTCATGATTTAGACTCAACAATTGAGCAACTCAATAATCTTGACTCTTTACTGTCAGGACTTAGTACTAGAATGAATCATCTGAATGAGTTGGTACAAAATGGGGATGTCTCTGAAGTTCGTGCTTACTTATCACAAATTAATGATATAGTTACTAAAATCTCTAATTTAGTTGATAATATTGATGTGAGTGGGATTAGTAAAACAATTGATACAGTTTTAACAAACTTGATTAATACAATCACTGATGCCAAAGGTTTATTAAATCAGGCTCAACAAATTGACTTTGAAGCTTTACTAAATTCAACAAGTCAAACAGTTTCTAATGCTATTACCATTTTAGAAAAATATCAAGGTGAAATGCCAGCCATCAAACAAGAAATTCATGATGCAAACTTGATGTTAAATGGGAATATGACGACAATTGTCAATGCAATTAACGAAGGGGCTAGTCTTTATAAAAATGAATTCCCTATCCTTAAAACTAAGTTAGGCACAGCTTCTAATTTCTTTAAAAATGATTATGCTGGTGTTCGCAAAGATTTGACGGATACATTGACGATGGCAAGTGAGAAAATGCCTGACGTCGAGTCTGCTTTGAATCAAGCTAATAGTTTAATCCAAAATGACTGGCCTGAAATCAAATCGGGCATTCAAAAAGCAGCAACAGCCATTCAAAAAGGTGAAAAAGAAGTTGATTTAGGAGAGATTATTAAACTTCTAAAACTTGATGCTACTAAAGAGAGTGACTTTTTGACCCAACCAGTAGAAGTGCAAGAAAATCAAGTTTATCCTATTGCCAACAATGGTTCGGCAAGTACACCTTTCTACACAGCGCTTTGTCTGTGGGTCGGTGCAGTCTTACTTTCAAGTTTGGCAACAACAGAGGTTCACTTATCAGATAAAGATAAAAAACGTTATTCTAAACGTGAACAATTCTTTGCTCGAATGGGAAGTTTCGTAGCCATTGGACTTGCTCAAGCCTTGATTGTAACCTTAGGAAACTACTTTGGTTTAGGGGTAGATGTACGAGACCCATTCTACAGCGTCCTCTTTGCCTTACTGATATCCATCGCCTTTATGATTATGGTTTATGTTCTGGTCGCACTGTTTGGCAATGTAGGTAAAGGAATAGCGATTATTATCCTTGTACTTTCCATTTCTGGTGGTGGTGGGAACTATCCAATCCAAGTTTCTGGAAAATTCTTCCAAGCCATTAATCCTTATTTACCATTTACTCACGCTGTTAATCTTTTACGAGAATCGGCTGGAGGGATTTATTGGCCAAACGCTTGGTTTGCAATAATTATCCTTGTGGCAGTATCAATTGTATTTGTTGCAATTGGGGCCTTTCTCTTCCCACACTTTGAAGATAAAACGAAGAAAATTTCTGAAATCGGAAGTAAGAGTCATTTCTTCCATTAAAATATAAAAAATTGCTGACCTTGTGGCCAGTAATTTTTTTATATTTTATCAATCATAATCAGTAAATAGTAACATAGAAGTTGTGCTATAATAAGTCTATGACTAAAGTAAACGAAGAACGTGTGCAAGAAATCTTTAATAGTATTTCATCAGATTATGATAAAATGAACGCCATTATCAGTTTTAAACAGCATGATTTATGGCGGGCTAAAACAATGAAAAGAATGGGAGATTTAACTGGTCTGTCTATTCTTGATTTGTGTTGTGGAACTGGAGACTGGACTTTTGATTTATCTGAAAGTGTTGGCCCTTCTGGTAAAGTAATTGGTCTTGATTTTTCAGAAAATATGCTCGAAATTGCTAAGGTTAAACTTAAAGAAGAAGCGAAGAAAAACATTGAATTTCTACAAGGAAATGCGATGGCTTTACCTTTTGAAAAAGGAAGCTTTGATGTAGTTACGATTGGTTATGGGCTAAGAAACACACCTGACTATCTTACTGTATTAAAAGAAATTTTTCGTGTCTTAAAACCAGGGGGCAGAGTAGTTTGTATCGAAACATCACACCCAACCTTACCGATTTACAAACAAGCTTTTGAACTTTATTTTAAAAATGTCATGCCCTTTTTTGGTAAAGTTTTTGCCAAATCTTTAAAAGAATATCAATGGCTTCAAAAATCAGCAGAAGATTTTCCAGATGCCAAGACGCTTGAAGAACTTTTTAGAAAAGCTGGCTTTGTTGCCGTAGAATATCAAAAACATGGTGGTGGAGCAATCGCAAGTCATTTTGCCACTAAATCCAAAAAACCTAAATCAAATATTCGTATTGGTAAAAAGTAATCGGTCAATAAAAAAATTTCGAGGAAAAAATATGCCTTATAAACGTTATGGGGAAATTTTTAAAAAACTACGAGAACAAAAGAATTTTTCGCTTTCTCATTTTTCAGAAATAGGTATTTCAAAAGCGAGTTTATCAAGATTTGAATTAGGTCAAACTATGATAAGTTTTGAACGCTTGGATAGTGCGCTGCAAGAGATGAATGTGACTTTAGCCGAATATGAACATTTTATCAATAATTTTTCAATGGATTATAAAGAAGAATTTTTAGAAGATATAATTCTTGCGGATATTGCAGATGACGTCGATAAACTTCATAATCTCTATCTAGAAGCTATGGAATATGATTCAAAAATGCTAGCTTATTGTGCTAAAAGTCGTTATGAAATACTGACACAAACGGAAGCTGATGATGTGGTTGAATATCTCTATGATGTTGGAGAATGGGGATATTTTGAACTTTCGATTTTTTATCTGACTTTGGACAGTTTCAGTGAACGAGAAATTATGTATTTGATGAAAGAACTCTGGGGGAAGAGTAAACACTTATATGGTGTTTTTAAATATCGCAGAAGAGTTCTTCAATCTTCATATCGAGCGGTCGTTTTGCTTTCCTCAAAAGGAACTCGTGACTCAGCTAGAAGTATCTTGCAAAAAAGTTACCCCAAAGATGATTTCTACGACCTCTATGTTGAAAATCTAAGAAATTTGGCGCATGGTTTTTATAGCTATTGTTTCAAAGATAGGATAATAGCTGAAAAGCAAATTAAAAAGGCCTTTGAAGTTTTTCAGCAAGTTGGTTATGAAGATTTAGCAGATTATTATCAAAAACGATATCAAAAGCTTTTAGGAAAATTATTAACATAAAAAAGTCTCCAGATTACTTCGTTGCATTTTTGCAATGATTTAAAAAGGAGACTTTTTTTCTGATAAAATGAAGTTGAAGATAAAAGAAAGCGCGCTTGAAAATTAATGGAAAGGAGAAATATATTAAAAAAATTTAATAGGATGAACAAAATTGTACAAAAATATAATAGAAAGAAGGAAATTCTTATGAAACCAAAACAAATTTATGTAATCCTAATAGCTTTAGCAGTTTTTTCAGAATTTTACTCAATATCAGTGTCTGCCGATTCAGTTGTTTCGAATTCTCAAGAAGTAATAGCTCCTTTAAGAATACTACCACGGATGAATATGGAATTTGAAGGTGGTAGTTCAGATAGTGGATATTGGACCAATACTTCTAATCTAACATTTATTCAAAACACTGCTTCTGGAGTACTTTATTATGATCAAGTAAATCATAAGTATGTTTTTGCTCAAACGAGAGGTCCAATGGGAGTCGCAATTTACGTATTTAATGCTCAAGGAGTAAACTGGTAGAAAGGAGAAAATATAACATGTTTAAAAAGGAGAAAGAAAATAAAGAAAGAATCCTAAAACGAATTGATGAACTTCTGAAAAATAAGTCAGAACTCAAATCACCTGAGAAAGAAATATTATTGGATTATCGCGAACGAATTGAAAAAAGTAAAAACTTTGAATTTGAATTAGTTCATTTCAGAAATGCTTTACTTCCCTTAGTTATTAGTTCTCAACTTTCTCAAGAAGTCTTGAGTTTTTATAAGGAACTTCGAGCTGAAAGAAAAATAGCTTGGGGAGAAGGAAGTTCATTGTTGACAGGAATTTCTCAATTTCCACAAAAAAGAAAGTGATGTAGATTATTTGAGTAAAACTCAGATGAATAATTTTATTTCCTCTGTATAATCTGATTATTTTAGAAAAGAGGCTTTAAATGTTGCTGAGTATCGTTATGCTCTTGACAATCTGGGGGGCTTATTTAATAGGAAAAAAATATAAAGATTCTTTTTTTATCAGCTATGGCCGAAGCAAAAGAGGATTGATTATCATTGCTTCGTCGGTAATACTTCTTAGTTTCTTTGTTTTTGTAAAAAAAGGTAGTTTGTTTCCAGTAGTTTTATTCTCTATTCTATTCTATTAATTGGTTTAGGTATCTATTATTTAATACATGATAGTAAACGAGATTCTGATGAAAAAAAAAGAGAATTAAACTTAACAAGGAGGTAGAGTGATGTTTTTAGTTTTATGGCTGGCGATTATCGTCATCGCATTTCTTCTACAAATCTATGTTTGGCCACGAATTCCAAAATCAATTTTTAAGTATAGAGGTTTAGTCTTATCTCTTTCTCTCATTATTCTTATTTTTGTTGTGAGAATACCATTAGAAATTACTGCATTGACACTTCCATTTTACTTGATGATGCTCTTTGGTTTATTCCTTTTTTGGAAAGATAGAAAACTTTAAGTAAATCTGTAGTTAAAAAATTAAAGGTGCTCGATTGAGTGCCTTTTTGAGTAAATTTATACAGGGGGTGTGTATATTATTAAAAGTACAAAACATAAGGAATCTATTTTATGGTATAATAATCTTGCTTAAAAATTTATTAAAATAAGCGTTAGTAGGGAAGTAGTAATGAAATTAAAAGATATAGAAAAATCAACAAATAAAAATCTTTATCTGCTTTTTCTAAGTGTACTCGTGGGCTTGACTGCGGGTTTTTTGGCCAGTCTTTATCGGTTGGCCTTGGAAAAAGCTGAAAATTTAGGCTTGGGTATTTATAGTTTTACCAGATCACATCTTATTTTTATTCCCCTTCTTATTTTGGGTCTTGTTCTTTTGGCTTTGCTTATTAGTTTTTTAATGACAAGATATCCAATGAGTTCAGGTTCAGGAATTCCGCAAGTCAAAGGTCAGTTGCAGGGTTATTTTAAAAACAATTGGTTTACGACTGCTTTTGCTAAATTTATCGCGGGAACTTTGGCAATGTTTGCGGGACTTTCTCTTGGTCGTGAAGGACCTTCGGTTCAACTTGGAGCTTCAATGGGTCAAATGGTTTCTAGTCGATTGGCCGAAACCGAACGCCATAAAAGGATTCTAATTGCCTCTGGGGCATCTGCTGGTTTGTCTGCGGCTTTCAATGCGCCATTGTCAGGTGTGATGTTCACTCTGGAAGAAGTCTTTAAATATTTCTCTCCTTTGATTTTACTCACTTGTATGACCTCAGCAATGGTTGCTGATATGGTTGCACGATTAATGTTTGGGAGTGGCCCAGTTTTTCATTTTCAAATTGTTGGTTCTATTGACCTGTCAAATTATTGGTTGCTTATTATTTTAGGAATTATTTTAGGGTTCTTTGGTGCTTTTTATAATTGGACCCTTTTAACAAGCCAAAGTTTGATGAAGAAAATTAAAAGTCCTTTCTTACGCGTTTTAATGACGCTTTTAATCGTCGGAGTGACAGGCTTAGTTTTTCCAAGTATAATTGGAAGTGGCCATCACTTAATGGATTCTTTTAGTTTGGGCATGGGTCTTGGTTTTCTTTGTCTAGTCCTCATTGGAAAGTATCTTATTTCAATGATTTCTTATGCTTCAGGTGTTCCTGGCGGAATTTTCTTCCCATTATTAGTTTTAGGAGCAAGTCTGGGTGCTGTCTTTGCTACAATTGTGATTTCAGTTTTTCATCTACCGAGTCATTTATTTGCCAATCTAGTGATTTTGGCAATGGCAGGAACCTTTACTGCTATCGTGCGAGCGCCAATGACTGGGATTTTGCTCTTAGTGGAAATGACAGGGTCATTTGATCATTTGCTTCCTTTGGCATTTGTTTCATTGATTGCATACGTTGTAGCAGATTTATTAAAAGCAGAACCGATTTATGATTCATTGCTAGAAAAAATGTTGAAAGAAAAAGAAATAGAGATTGATGATTCTGATAAACAGATGATGTTTGAAACAATTGTTCAATTTGATTCAATTGCTGACCGCAAGAAATTATCAGAGATTAATTTACCAGAAGGCTGTTTACTTGTGTCAGTACATCGTTCGGGAAAAGATATTATTCCACATGGAGATACCGAGTTACAGGCTGGAGATTATCTAACATTTTTGATTAAAAGGGAAGATGAGGTGCTTGCTCGTGAGCAGCTTCGTCTGGTTCTGAATGAAAAATAAAAAAAGTGATAGATATCACTTTTTTTATTTTGTTAAATATTGCCAAATGATTGAGAGAAGTAGACTAAAGGCATAGGCGCTATTAAATAAGACCATGTTTCTTAAGGAGTAAACAAAACTTCGCGGACTTGGCACTTGATGCTCGTGCGCTTTTAGATTTTTTCTAATGATAGGGAAGGTAAGCAAACTAAGCAAAGTTGGCCATTCAAAAATTCTAAATAAAAAGCCTAGGATAATAGCAAGATAAGAAGCATACATCAAAATTTGGAAAAGTTTAATGCCATAAGGGCGACCAATATAATAAACCAATGTATAACGGTGATTCTTAATATCTGTATCTAAATCACGTAAATTGTTGGCGAGCATGATGTTAGCAATGGTAAAAATAAGAGGTAAGCTGGCAATAATCATAGCAATAGCAGCAAAAATACTGCCGTTTAAGCTAAAAGTATTATTTGTAAAATCAAGATTGAGACTAAAAATTGGGTCTTGAGAAGTATTAATTAAAATGACCATTGCAAAAATTCCAAAGCCCATTGTACCACCGGAAAAGATTTCTCCTAGTGGCATTCGAGAAAGCGGAATGGGCCCATAAGTATAAAAGACACCAATGAAGAAGACAATTCCACCAAGTAAAAAGAAGAGCCAACCTACAAAATAAGCGAGGGAGAATCCAAGAATCAGACTCAGAGCTAACATCAAAAGGATTATAAAGGCAACAAGTTTAGTTGAAAGGTTAGCTTGACCGATGATGTTTTCTTGTTTTTTATAATTTTCATCTTTGGCCTTTTTGTAATCCTGATAATTGTTAATAGCAGTTACGGTCATATCAAAAAGCAGCATAGCCACCAAAAATAAGAGCGAAAGTCCTAGATTTAGGATTTTAAAATAGCTTATACTAAAAAGAATACCAATGAGATAAGGAAAAATACTCGCAATTTTTGTTTTGATTTCGACGAGCTCTAAAAATGATTTGAGAGACATAAAAACTCCTGAAAATATATTTTTAATAAAAATAGCCGTTATTTTACGGCTTTTATTTATTTGTTTTTTGAGAAAAAAAGTTTCTGCATTTTAATAATATTAAAAAAGTTTAAGTGTTATTGTGGACAGAAGTTTACGATTTGACTGAAGTGCTTTCATTTCTATTGTAATTATAACTGATTATAGGCTAAGAATCAATGAAGAACAAAAGAGGAGCTTTGAAATGTTTTCGGTGATAAATTAAATATAAAATTATTTATGGGGAGAGTGAAAACGCTTTGAAAATATTTAAAAACGTATTAAAGATAATACATCATTAGAATTACATTTGAATGAAAGTGCTTTGTAATGGTGTTTGTGAGGAATTCTTAGGGACTTTTTTAAGGTTCGATTAAGTAATGGATAATATAATTGTGCCTCATGAGTGGTAGATAAACTCTATTGCTGATATTAAATAGTTTTTTAACTTACAAATTAAATTGATCAATTAGTTTGCAAGAAATGAATCGTAAAACGTCCATAGCGTGCAATGACGTTAAACTGCTTACGGTAATCCTACACAAGCGTTCGGACTTTATGATGTGTATGGGAAGTAACCATGATGATAGAAGATAGACTGGGCTGATCAAGTCCTATGGAATGTTCTTAGTGGCGAAATCGAAAGGTCTAAATGAAATTAAGTAAAGTTGCTATTTCAACTGGATTAGTTGCATCATTCATGTTTATTGGGGGCGGAATCGCTCATGCGGATACACCTAAATCAACTCATGAAGTTGCTATAGAAGTTATTAACGGAAATTACGGTAATGGAGACGCTCGTGTCACTAACCTTAAAACAAAAGGTTTTGATGCAAAAGCAATCCAAACAGAAGTTAATAACATTCTGACAGGAACAACAACACAAGTTTCTGCTACTGCTAAGACTGCTGAAGAACAACCTACTAAAGTTACATCAGCTGCACCTGCTCAAGCAGCAGAAAGTGTTTCTGGTGGGCTTAATATGAGCCAAACTTCTGGACAAATTGACATCCAAGCTCTTGCTAATTATATGGCATCGAATACAGCTAATGCAGCGGGCTATTCTGCTAGTGAATGGGCTTATATCATCACTCATGAATCAAATGGGATGGCTGATAGTGTGAATTCAAGTTCAGGTGCTTACGGTGCCTTCCAATTATTGGGTCATGGTGAATACGCAGGTATGACTCTGGCTGAACAAATTGCAATGGCAAGCAAACTTCCAGCAGGTAGTTGGGTAGTTTATAACTAAGCATTGATAAAATTCGTCTTTTAATATTTGAACAATAAATCAAACTTAGCGGCTCATAACAATCATTGTCAAGTTAATTGGTAATCGATTGAGTATAAAAAAGAACACCAGATTTGGTGTTCTTTTTTATTTAGATGGCCCCTGCCAGAATCGAACTGGCAATCACCGCTTAGGAGGCGGTAGTTATATCCAATTTAACTAAGAGACCAGAGATAAGTTACTGACAGACTTACAAAATATTTCTGTCAGTAACTTTTAAAGGTATTTATTGTCAGCATCAAAAACGATGCCAGCACTTTGACGCATTTGATATGAGGTTTCAGAAACTTCATTGGCAAATTGATGCAGTTCATAGCTTGCAGCAAAATCTTTGTTTTCTAAAATATGTGCAAAATCTAGAGCTTCATCATAAAGGGAATGTTTTGGGGCTTCAATGTCAATTGTAGATTCTGAGCCATCCATAGCAATGAATTTGGCTGAAGTAATCGCATTAACGCCATCCAAAATCAAAGTTCCATCCGTTGTATAGATTTCACTAGGAAGATAGCTATTTACGTTTCCAGCACATTTGATGGAAACTTTATAATCTTCATAGTCAAGAATACCGACACCTGCTAAGTCTACTCCAGAAGGAAGTATAACGGCGTCATAAGTTGCTTTTTGGGGTTTTCCAAACCAGAAAATTGCAGCGTACAAGAGATAAACACCAAGGTCAGCTAAAAGTCCACCTGAAAATTTAGGATTGAATTTATTTGGAAGTTCACCTTTTAAGAGGGGAGCCATTTTTGACGAATATTTTGAATAAGTAAAATCGGCCCCTTTGATTGTTTTGTCAGCAAGAAAATTTTTGATGATGGAAAATGAATGTTCATGAATATTACGAGCAGCTTCAAAGAAGAAGACATTATTTGCTTTTGCAAGCCCAATAATTTCTGTCAATTCAGTAGGATTTGAGAAAGCTGGTTTTTCAACAATAACATTATGGCCAGCTAGAATTGCGGCTTTTGCTTGTTCAAAGTGAAGAGCGTTTGGACTAGCAATGTAGATGACATCAAGTGGAGCATTGAAAAAATCAGCAAGATTATCGAATTTCTCAATTGCTTCAAAATCGGTAGAAAACTGCTCAGCGGATTCAAGACGACGTGAATAAACGGCAGAAAACTGAAATTTTTCAGTCATATGTGCGGCATCAATAAATGAGCGAGCAATCCAGCTCGTTCCAATTACTCCAAGTTTTAGCATCAAATTCTCCTTTATAGGTGGACAGAAATCTTCGTTAGAAGATTCTAAATTTCTGTTAAAATCTTGTTCTATTATATCAAATTTTTTCTTAAAGGTCATTGCTCTACTATTGAATTTTAAGTAAATAAATTATAAAAATAAGAATTCAAAAGATTCTATGTCACTTATTAAGAGCTTTTGTCAGTAAAATTAAGAGTTTTTGATGTGAACGCTTAAAAAATAAAAAATTGTCAGTTGATGACAAAAAGCCCAAAAATTGTGGTAGAATATATAGAAGAAAATTTGGAGATTTGATTTTGAAGAAAACGTTGATTATTGGTGTCACTGGCGGTTCGGCAAGTGGAAAGACAAGTGTTTCACATGCTATTTTAGAAACTTTTTCAAATGAAAGAATTGCGATGATTGAGCACGATAGCTACTATAAAGACCAATCGCATTTGACTTTTGAAGAACGAACAAAAACGAACTATGATCATCCCTTAGCCTTTGATACAGATTATTTAATTGCTCAATTAAAAGAGCTTCAATACGGACGTGCGGTTGACATCCCGATTTACGATTATGCTAAGCATACTCGCTCTCAAGAAACTTACCGCCAAGAGCCTGTTGATGTTTTGATTGTTGAAGGAATTTTGGTTTTAGAAGACGAGCGTTTGCGTGACTTAATGGATATCAAAATTTTTGTGGATACTGATGATGATGTGCGTATCATTCGTCGAATTCGCCGAGATATTGAGGAAAGAGGAAGAACTCTAGACTCAGTAATTACACAATATCTAGAAGCTGTCAAACCCATGTACCATCAGTTTATTGAACCTACTAAGAGATATGCTGACGTCATTATACCTGAAGGTGTTTCTAATACAGTTGGGGTCGATATTATAACGACAAAAATTGCTAGTATTCTAAATGACTAAAAAAAACTGTCTGCTGACAGTTTTTAATTTTTATTTAGTGAATATCGTGAAAAATTAGTGAAATAAAAGCGCTTCTTGTCCTTAAATAGCAATAATGGTAATGCTTACTTTTTTTGTGAAAGTATGGTATACTTAATTCGTAACAATTGCAGAAAGGAAATCCGCAACTTAAAGCGGTGGGTTATGAGAAACTTGTAACCGAGGGATATTGTTAAAATGGAACTTTTTGAATCACTGAAACAAAAGATTAGTGGAAAAGACTTAAAAATTGTCTTTCCTGAAGGAACTGATGCACGTATTTTAGGTGCTGCAAATCGTCTTAATGCCGATGGATTGATTACACCTGTCTTTATTGGAAATGTCAAAGAAGTCACTGAAACATTGATTTCACGTGGAATTAACCCAGAGGGCTTTGAGATTTACGACCCAGAAAATTGTGGACGTTTTGAAACAATGACAGAAACATTTGTTGAACGTCGCAAGGGTAAAGTTACAGAAGAACAAGCAAAAGAAATTTTGAAAGACCCAAATTACTTTGGAACAATGCTTGTTTATATGGGAATTGCTGACGGAATGGTTTCTGGTGCAATTCATTCAACTGCTGATACTGTCCGTCCGGCTCTCCAAATCATTAAAACAAAACCAGGAGTAAAATCTGTTTCTGGTGCCTTTATTATGGTTCGTGGTCGTGATGACAATGAAAAATATATTTTTGGTGACTGTGCAATTAACATCAAACCTGATGCTCCAACACTTGCTGATATCGCCGTAGCCTCAGCCGAAACTGCAAGACTCTTTGATATTGACCCTAAAATTGCGATGCTTTCATTCTCAACTAAAGGTTCTGGTAAATCAGAAGATGTGGATAAAGTGGTTGAAGCAACAACACTAGTTAAAGAAGGTCACCCTGAAGTTGAAATTGATGGGGAACTTCAATTTGATGCTGCCTTTGTCCCAGCTGTTGCACGTCAAAAAGCACCTGAATCAGAAGTTGCTGGTCATGCAAACGTCTTTATCTTCCCAGACATTCAATCAGGGAATATTGGATACAAAATTGCGCAACGTCTAGGTAATTTTGAAGCCATTGGCCCAATCTTACAAGGATTGAATGCGCCTGTTTCTGACCTTTCACGCGGTTGTAACGAAGAAGATGTTTATAAACTTGCAATCATCACAGCTGCTCAAGCTTTAAAATAATAGATTGAAATTCTGTCAGTAAATTTAAAAATTAAATTATTACTGACAAGATTTTTAGGAATCCGCTCTTTGAGGCGGATTTTTTTTGTTGCCCTAAAAATGTTATAATTAAAAAATAAAAAAGGAAATGAGAAAAAATGACTAAATCAAAAATATTTGCTCTTATTGGGTCAATCATTTTTACAATTCTTGTTCTGCTGGGACTCCTTAGTTTTTGGATGATTATTTCCATGCAAACTGGTTCAGAAATTATGACAGAACTTCAAGAGGCTGGATTTGATAAAAATTTATTATCTACAGCAGCAATGATTGCGGGACTAATTTTAATCGCTTTGCTTGTACTTAATTGGATAGCTTTTGCTAGGTTGAATAAAGAAAAAGGTTGGGGAATTTATTTCTTAGTCGTTGGAATTTTTTACGGACTCGCCTCAGTTTTTAATGGAGCAGGTTTAATTTTAACTTTACCAGTTGCCATTTGTTTCATTCTAGCTTTTGTCTATCGAAGACGAGAAGTACTCGAAAATAAATAAAAAAGTTACTGACAGATATTTTGTCAGTCACTTTTTATTATTATAAGATTCCCCAATGGTTGAACGCATTGATGATTCCATGATTTGTATTTTCAGTAGTGATGAAGTCTGCTAGTTCTTTTAGTTCTGGCACTGAATTTCCCATTGCCGTTTTGTGGTCAGCAGCTTTGAATAAATCAAGGTCATTACGCCCATCGCCAAAAGCAAAGGTTTGGCCAGTGAAATTCAAGACTTCTTTGACATGATTAATCCCCGTGCCTTTATTAGTTGTGCTATTTGTCACATCAATTGAACTAGGAGAATTCATGAAAAAGTTGAGTTCAGGCACTTGTTCTTTATAATACTCAACCTGACTGAGCTGATTCGTTAAAACCAAAAGCATGTTGACTTCTTGGGAAAGATAACGTCTAGCATCTACTAGAGGCATTGGCATGTGGGTGTAAGAATAGGCTCTTTTAGCTAAATCAGTGAGTTCGCTCACCCAATAACCTTGGCTATCGTAAAAAGAAAGGGCTTCTGAATGGGGTTGTGCGGCATCTAGTAATTTTTCAACACTTGCCGTTGGAATTTCTTCCTTATAGATTGTTTCACCTTCTAAAACAATGTACTGACCATTCATAGCAACAGCTCCAGTAATTCCTGTTGTAGCCATAATTTCATCCAGTTCAAAGTGACCACGACCAGTGGCAATAAAAGGCAAGACACCATTTTCACGAATGCGGTGAATTCCTTCAATGACTTCTTGGTCAAGTTTACTTTGACTGTTAAGCAAAGTTCCGTCTAAATCGAAGAAGGCCAAAGCCTTATAATCATTGATATTTTCCATAAAATTATTGTATCAAATTTATGATATAATTGTAAGTGGAATTATCCATCATTTTAATTAAATGATTCAAAATACTGACAAGACTGTCATTAGAATTTGCACAAAACGAATATTCAAAATAAATCATTTAAAAATAATAATTTGACTGACAAGTCTGTCAGTAATCTCAAACTCTTAGTGAAAGTAAAAAAATGCCTGCAAAGAAAAAAACAACTAGAAGAAATACCAAAAAAGAACTACAGAAAAAAGCCGCAACAAGGAAAATGATTGCTTTTTTTGTTGGGCTTCTTTTAATCTTATTTGCCCTTGCTCGCTTAGGAATTGTTGGAATCTTACTTTATAATATTGTTCGCCTGTTTATTGGTTCACTTGCCATTATTTTTCTTCTCTTAGTGGCAGCAATAATGATTCTATCAGTTTTTCGTAAGCAATTTTTGAAAGAAAATAAAAGAATTATTCCAGCTATTATTTTAACTTTTATTGGATTAATGTTTGTCTTTCAAATTCGACTTCATCAGGGACTTAATGAAACTTTCCATCTTATTTGGTCTGATTTAACAGCCGGTCGAGTGATTCATTTTGTTGGTTCAGGACTTATCGGAGCAATCATTACTGAACCCGCCAAAGCCTTGTTTTCAGTAATCGGGGTTTATATTATTGCCGCTGTTCTCTGGCTTGTTGCCATTTATCTCATGATTCCAGGGCTCTTTCCTAAAATGCGTGAAGATTTGCATCAGCGTTTAGCAAAATGGAAAGAAAAACGTGCAGAAAAAGTAGAAGCTAAAAAAGCCGTCAAAGCTCTTAAAAAACTGGAAGAAGAAAAAGAAATACCGGAGCCACAAACTATTTTGCCTGAAGCCGAAAACTCATTATTTACCTCAGCACCTGTGGAAATTCCAATCAATATTCCAGAAGCGCCTTTTGAAGAAAATGAAAATCCAGTCGATGATGAACCAGTGAATTTCATGAATACTAATAATTACAATGGAAATTATAAACTACCAACCATTGATTTATTAGCCGAAGTCCCTGTCAAAAATCAATCAGGTGAACGGGAAAATGTCCGCAAGAATATTGGGATTTTAGAAGAAACATTCAAATCTTTTGGAATAGGTGCCAATGTTGAATCAGCAGTTGTTGGTCCATCAATTACCAAATATGAAATCAAATTAGCAACCGGCACAAAAGTTTCTCGTGTGGTTAATTTGTCAGATGACTTAGCCCTTGCTTTAGCAGCAAAAGATATTCGGATTGAAGCGCCAATTCCTGGTAAATCTTTAGTCGGTGTCGAAATTCCAAATGCTGAAGTTGCAATGGTTGGCTTTCGTGAAATGTGGGAAGCAGGTAAAACTAATCCTAGTAAACTCCTTGAAATTCCGCTTGGTAAGTCTTTAGATGGTGGAATTCGAACTTTTGATTTAACTAGAATGCCCCATTTATTGGTTGCAGGATCGACCGGTTCTGGTAAATCAGTTGCAGTTAATGGAATTATTACTTCAATTTTGATGAAGGCTTTGCCTAGTCAAGTCAAATTCTTGATGGTTGACCCTAAAATGGTTGAATTATCTGTTTATAATGATATACCTCATCTATTGATTCCAGTGGTAACCAATCCTCGCAAAGCTTCCAGAGCGCTTCAAAAAGTTGTTGACCAAATGGAAGAACGTTATGAACTTTTCAGCCGTTATGGTGTCAGAAATATTGCTGGTTACAATGAGAAAGTTCAAAAATACAATGCGGAATCAGATGAAAAAATGCTTGAACTTCCTTTGATTGTCGTTATTGTTGATGAGTTAGCCGATTTGATGATGGTTGCAAGTAAAGAAGTGGAAGATGCCATCATTCGACTCGGTCAAAAAGCACGGGCGGCAGGGATTCACATGATTTTGGCTACCCAACGTCCATCTGTTGACGTTATTTCCGGATTAATTAAAGCAAATGTTCCTTCACGAATTGCTTTTGCGGTTTCCTCTGGAACAGATTCACGAACAATTTTAGATACAAATGGTGCGGAAAAATTACTTGGTCGCGGAGATATGCTTTTTAAACCAATTGATGAAAACCACCCAGTTCGTTTGCAAGGAGCTTTCTTGTCAGATGATGATGTGGAAGCTGTTGTGACCTTTATTAAAGATCAATCAGAGGCACAATATGATGAAAGCTTTGACCCTGGGGAAGTGGATGAGAACCAAGTGGGAACTGGGGCTTCAAATACAGGATCAGGAGACCCGTTGTTTGAAGAGGCAAGAAACATGGTTATTATTGCTCAAAAAGCTTCAACGGCTCAATTACAACGTGCGCTAAAGGTTGGTTTTAATCGTGCTTCTGATTTGATGAATGAGCTAGAAGCTCAAGGAATTGTTGGGCCTGCTAAGGGAACAACTCCTCGAAAGGTCCTTGTAAGTCCAGATGGAGAATTTATTGGAGAAGATGAGTGAGTGAAGAAGTAAATTATCAGCAATTTATTTTAGAAATCTATGAAATTTTGCGCGAGGACCTGCAAAAAAAAGAGCTTTCTAAAAAAGAAAAAAATGTATTGGCTGATGCGATTGTTTTAGACGAGCGTAATGAGCCGATTTTGCAAATCTTAGGGCAACTTTATATGCGATTGGAATTTTGGGACCGTCCGGCCAATGATGAAATCATCAAAGGAGGAATGAAAACTCCAGTAAGAAAACTCTATGAAGAGTTGGGCAAAGATAAAAATATCACTGCTTCACAAAAATTTATTCCTGGTGTGAATGGTTATCGTAATATTACTTGGAGTGATGCTTTATACGGAAATCGAATGACTGAAGATGAGGGATTTATCGGTGGTGGTTATGCTATTTTTGACCCCAGTGAAAAATATAAATCTATGGAAGAACGAATTGCTGTTCCAGAAGGTGACGTGGTCAAAAATGCCAAATCAAGTTTTGGCAAAATGGCACAAATGGGCTGTTTAATCTTTGTTTTAGTGATTGCTGCTATTGTTTTAGTGGGACTTGCTTTAATAATGTTGTTGAGGAATTAATATGACTGTATTTGATGAATTTAACGAAGTCAAAAGAAAAGGGCTCCCTCAAATTTTAGTAATTTTTGGTGATTCAAAAGAAATGGTTCAAGAATTAAAAAGCCAGTTATTGACTTTTGTAAATTTTGAACCGACAGATTTAAGTCAATCCTACTATGACTTAACGCCCAATAATAGCGATTTAGCCTTGGAAGACTTGGAATCCCTTCCCTTCTTTTCTGATTCTCGTCTAGTTATTTTGGAAAACTTGGTCAATTTAACAACGGCTAAAAAAACTATTTTAGATGAAAAACAGCTTAAGCGTTTTGAAAATTTTTTAGATGACCCTTCGGAAACCACCCAGCTTGTGTTGGTACTCTATGGAAAATTGGACAGTCGTCTAAAAGTTGTAAAAAAACTAAAAGCCAAAGCAACTTTGCTTGAAGCACAGGAATTAAAAACACAAGAACTTATTCAATATTTTAGTCATGAAACTTCACTGCCACGGCCTGTATTAAGTCTAATTGCGGCCAAATCTAATGACAGTTTTTCAGTAGTGAAGCAAAATATTGATTTAGTTCAAACTTATGCTTTAGGGCGTGAAGTCACGGTAGATGATGTGGAAAAAGTCGTTCCAAAATCACTACAAGATAATATCTTTGCCTTGACTGACTTAATTTTTAAAGGAAAAATTGATGAAGCGCGTGATTTAGTTCATGATTTAACTTTACAAGGAGAAGATTTAATTAAAATTTTAGCGATTTTGACTAATTCTTATCGACTGTATTTGCAAGTCAAACTTTTTCAAGAAAAGGGTTGGCAAGAAAATCAACAGGTTTCATATCTGAAGATGCACCCTTATCCAGTGAAATTGGCTAATCAATTGGTCCGAAGATTGCAAGTGAGTTCTTTAAAAAAAGGACTTGCTGATTTAATTCAACTCGATTTTGCGATAAAAACGAGTGCAGCTGATAAAGCTTATCTTTTTGATATCCTATTAATCAAGTTGACCTTGAAAAAAAACTGAAAATCTGTTATCATAAATAATGGACATTTTATAATGATGATGAAGAGGTAAAAATGCCGACATTTAAATTTACGCCTAAAGATATCTATGAAGCAGACTTCTCTACAAAGATGCGTGGTTACGATAAAGAAGAAGTCGATGAACTCCTTGATGACGTTATTGCTGATTATGAAACTTATCAGACAGAAACATTGCGTCTCCAAGAAGAAAATGAGTTTTTGAAGAAAAAGATTGCTGAATTGGAAATGCAAGTTTCTAAACCAAATCAAGCAAATCTTGATGATACACAACGCTTTGATCCAAGCCAAGTTCTTCAAGCACGTTCAAGTAAACCAAAAGTGGAAATGCGTAATCCAAGTAATTTTGATTTACTCAAACGAATCAATCGTTTAGAACAAGCTGTTTTTGGCCCTAATGGCATCGCTAGTGAAAACAACTAAAAAATATAAAATTTAAAGTGTTTTATGTTTTGCTGTGGACTTAGAAATAAGGGAAATAGCAAGCTTCACAGATTCGTGAAGTCAAGGATTTTGAAAAAGAGCTTTATAGTTCTGCTTAATTTTTGAAATAACAGTTTTCGGATAATCGCGCGATTCTTTGTGAATCGTGAGGAAAGTCCATGCTCGCGCGTTGCTGAGATGCACGCAGTGATTGTGCTAGGTCAAACAATAAACCTAGGTAGGAGCGTCATGCCTAACGGCTGGCCAAAACGCTAAGTCTTTTGATATGCGTGAGTAGCCTGTAAAAGTGCCATAGAGACGAGTCTTAGTGGAAACGCTAAGAATGGAACGTGGTAAACCCCTCAAGCGAGCAACCCAAACTTATGGTCGGGGCACTTGACTAGCCCAAATGAAGGCGTGGTCGAGGCTGAAATTAAGAATTTTGGCAGACAGATGATTATCGAAGGGGAGATTCATTGATATGGATTGAACTGGAACAAAACATGGCTTATAGAAAACTGTATGACACAGGCTGGGGCTTTTAGCCTCGGCTTTTTTTGATAAATAATTGGTAACGTGAAATAGAATAGTATCTCAGTCTGTAAGAATAATACAGAGATTGGAAAGATTAAAAAATGCAAAAGAAATTCAAATTATTGGCCACGTCTTCAAGTGGTTTGGAGAGTCTAGTTGCTCGCGAACTTCGTAATCTTGAAATTGAAAATGTTTCAATTGATGACCGTTCACGAGTTTTCTTTGAAGGAGATTTGGCGGAAATTGCTAAAGCTAACCTGTGGTTAAGAACTGCTGACCGTGTTAAAATCGTTGTGGGTGAATTTAAAGCTAGAACATTTGAGGAATTGTTTGAAAATGTTTATGACTTACCTTGGGATGAGCTCATTCCATTTGGCTGTCAATTTCCTGTCAGTAAAGCAAAATCTGTGAAGTCAACTTTACATAATGAACCGTCAATTCAAAGTATTACAAAAAAAGCTATTGTAAAAAAATTACAAACGACATATCATCGTCCTGAAGGAGTACCCATTCCGGAAAATGGGGCAAAATTTTCTATCGAAATTGCCTTGCACAAGGATATGGCAACTGTACTGATTGATACGACTGGTGACTCGCTTTTCAAACGCGGTTACCGTTCAGAAAAAGGAGAAGCCCCTTTAAAAGAAAACATGGCTGCTTCAATTATTTTACTAACTAATTGGTTAGCAAATCCAAGTCGTGCCTTTGTTGACCCAACTTGTGGGTCCGGAACATTCACAATTGAAGCTGCAATGTTGGCTTTGAACATGGCTCCAGGAATGAATCGTCCTTTTGCTTTTACGGCATGGCCTTGGTTTGATGAAGAAATTTTGAAACAAGAAAAAGCTTTGGCTCAAAAACAAGTTCGGACAGATTTAAAATTAGATATTCAAGGTTTTGATATTGATGGAAAAATGATTGAAATCGCGAAGCACAATGCACTTGCGGCAGGCCTTTCAGATGTGATAAAATATAAGCAAATGCGACTTCAAGATTTTAGAACAGATAAGCTTGATGGTGTCTTAGTTTCTAACCCACCTTACGGGGTGCGTTTGGAAGATGAAGAGGCTGTAGCGGCTCTTTATGGTGAAATGGGTAAAACCTTTGCACCACTTGAAACTTGGAGTAAATACATTTTGACGAGTGATGTCGCTTTTGAAAAACACTATGGTGCAAAAGCAACTAAAAAACGCAAACTTTATAACGGAACACTAAGAACAGATTTGTATATGTATTTCGGAAAACGGATGAAATAATTTTTTACTGACAGATATTATCGTGTGAACTAGCATCTTGCTATTTTGTTTATGATAACTGTCAGTGAAATTAATTTACTGACAGAAGTTTGTCAATAAATTGATTCAGACGAGTTTGAGCAACTCTCGTTGTCTGATTCACCATTTTATTGGAATAGTGGGAATCTTATTCGGAGGAAAAATGTCAAACAAAAATAAAAAAAACAAAAATAAAAACAAAAATAACAATACTAATAAGAATAAAAACAACCAAAAACCTGAGCAACAAATTGGCGAAAAAACTTTGAAACTTCAAGATTTACAAAATTTTACTGTGGGTGAAATTGTCGAAGAATCAAAACGAGTTGACAAAGAAAATGAAGAAAATGAATCTGTTTTAGATAAATATATTCGTCAGCATCGCGGTGAAATTGAAGATGCTAAAAATAAAAATTTAGATGAATTTATTCAGTCTGAGCGAGAACATATCGAGCCATCAGCAGATAAAGCAGAAGTTCTTGAACAAGAATCAGAAGACGCTTCAAAAGACAAAGCAGTAATTGAAAAAAATACTGACTCAGAAAGCACTTTAGCAGTAGAAAATAAAAGTGAAACTGATGAAGTTAAGATTGAGTCAGAATCAGACTTACCAGAAGAAAAAGACGTTGAGAAAGTTACTGACAAAAAATCAGAAGAAATGAAATCTGGAAAACATGACCTTGTCTTAGACCCCGTTGTGATGGTTGATGCTCCTGTCAGTACATTGCCAGAGCAAAAAGAAAGTCCATCAGTTGAGAAAATAGAAGAAATTGATGAACCAGTAGAAGAGCTTCCTTTAGAAGAAGAAAAAGTTACTGTCCCAATCATGATGTCAGCAAATGAAGTTCCTATGGAGGAAGTGAAGGATGATGAAATTCCAGAAACTTCAAAAGTGGAAAAATCAGAAGCTGAACCAAAAGAACCAGAAGAAGAGAAAAATTCTGATTTAAATGAAGAAGCCAAGGAGACACCTGAAGCGTCTAAAATAGAGGAAGCTCCTACAGACTTAGTTCAAGAACCTAAGGAGAATACAGCTGATATTCCTGATAAAGTGATTACAGCTGATAAGGTAGCTCCCGTTTTGACGTCAGAAAAAATTGCTCCTAAATCCGAAAGCCAAGAAGAACCTCAAGAATCAGCTGAGGAAAAAACAACTGATGGAAAAGGTAAAAATCGAAAAACACCGATTATCATTGGTTTATGTGCTATTGTTTTAATTGCAGCTGGTGCGGTTGGATTTGCACAGTATAATAATCATCAAAAACCTAAAACTGTTCAAACAACGAAAAGTAGTCAGACTGACTTAGATAAATTTGAAAAACAATATGATTCATTCTTTACTGATAAATCACATAATGTTTTGAAAAATAGTCAATTTGAAAACTTAGCTGCGCTTGAAACTTTAGTTAATAGTCACAAAAATTCAATGGCTTGGTCAAATGCAGTATCAGAAACAGAAAGTCTTACAGACCAAATCAATGCCATTAAGAAAGTAAACGCCTTGTTTACAAGTGCCGCAATTACTGATGGAAAACTTGATTCAGCTGCCAAAATAGTGACTAATGTCAAAATTCCAGAAACTCCTAAAACGAGTAATGAAACTTTGAATAAATTGTTAACTCAGGCTATCGATTTAGCAAAAAGTCAAGTGGTTAAAAAAAGCTCGGCCCAAGCCTCTGCAAGTTCGGCAGAAGCCAAAGCGAATCAAGGAGCAGGAACTCAAACCTCATCATCAAGTACAACAAATCAAAGTAGTTCTACAACGAATGCTTCGTCTTCTACAAATTCAAATGCCAATGTCAATGCAAGCACAAACGGCAATGGTTTGAGCTCTAATGGAGTGAATTTAGAAGTCTCAGCAGCACGGGTTCAACCACAAGCTGGTATTAATCCCAATGATCCTGCCTTTACATGGGGGGCTGAAATTAAAGAAATGGTGCTTAATAAAGCACGTGAACGCGGCTATATTACAGGTGATAATTACATTTTAGTTCCGACTGCCATTCATACAACCAACGGTAGTCAAGGTTTCCCTGCAGGAATTGTTAGTGGATATTATAACCTTTATGCACCAGATGGACGTTACTTAGTCTCAATCAATGCAAAAACAGGATTCTTTGTTGGTAATGGCTCTGGTCATGCTGATAATTTAGATTATAGTGAATAAAATAAAAATAATCATCTTTGTGATGATTATTTTTTATAGTGAAAAATTATTTGTCAGTAAAAAACTTTCGCCAAATTTGGCGAAAGTTTTTAATTTTATTTTATTAGAAGATTAATAAATCATGGTCAGTATGAGTGAAGCTTTCACAACCATTATCAGTTACATAAAGGCAATCCTCAATACGAACGCCCACTTTACCAGGAATATAAATTCCAGGCTCATTAGAGAAACACATTCCTTCTTGAATGACGAGGTCATTTCCGGCTACAATTGATGGATACTCATGAACATCCATTCCAATACCATGCCCAAGACGATGGTTGAAGTATTCACCATAACCTGCTTTAGTAATCAAATCACGAGCAACCGCATCAACTTCTTGAGCAGTCACACCTGGTTTGATGAAGTCCATTGCCGCTTGTTGGGCCTCTTTAACAATCTTATGGATTTCAGCATCAAAATCATTAGGTTGACCAATAGCAATAGTACGTGTTGCATCAGATGCATAGCCGCCACTCATCACTCCCAAGTCAAAGAGCAGAAGCTTATTTTCTTGAATTTCGACATTTTCAGGTCCTCCATGAGGATTTGCTGCGCGAGCACCTGATAGTACTAACGTATCAAATGACATTTGAGGAACACCCATACGTTTCATTTCGTATTCAATCTTTGCGACAATGTCAGATTCAGTGACACCATGACGTTCGGCAGCAGTAGCAAAACCAATTTCAAAACACTTATCAGCAAAATCCCCAGCAATTTTCATTTTTTCAATTTCATCTGCTGATTTAATCAAACGCATCCGTTCAATTAATGGAGTCAAGTTCACAAAATTAATATCACCAAATTGTGCTTTTAAACCTTCTGTTTTAGCTAAAGGAATATCTGAGAACTCAACAGCAATTGATTTGACTTCTGATTTTACATGGTTTTTAACAACTTCCCAAGGGTTTTGAGAATCGTCATAACCAAAAATATCTAGGCCACTTGTATGTTCTTTAGCTTTTTCAACTTCCAAGGCAGGGGTGAATAACATAGGGTTAGAATCTCTGAAAATCATCAAACCAGCAATTCGTTCATGGGGATCAATTGCTAGCCCTGTTAGATAATTTAGAGTTGTCGGATTAGTGATGAAAGTCATATCGACTTCTTTATCATTCAGAAAGGCTGAAATACGTTCAATTTTGCTCAAAATGGTTCCTCCAATATTAATGAAAATAAGTTTTCTAAATTCTCCTGAAAATAAAAAACATTATATATCCATTCTACGCTATTTTTATTGAAAAATCACGTAAAAAAACACACTTGAAGGTTGAAAAGGTTTACAGTTCATGATATAATTTGTAAATGAAAATGGTTTTCATAAATACTATGAATAAAAAGAAAAGAAAGAGGATAGCCAAATATGGTAGAATCAACAACAACAATTTATGATGTGGCACGTGTCGCCGGAGTCTCAATGGCAACCGTTAGTCGCGTTGTAAATGGAAATGCAAATGTGAAGGAAAAGACGCGCCAGAAGGTTTTAGAAGCTATTGCTGAGCTTGACTATCGTCCTAACGCTGTGGCACGTGGACTTGCAAGTAAACGAACAACAACGGTCGGTGTTATCTTGCCAACCATCACTTCAACATACTTCGCAGCTATTACCCGCGGAGTTGATGATATCGCTTCCATGTATAAATACAACATGATTTTAGCTAATAGTGATAATGATGTTGAAAAAGAAGAAAAAGTTTTAGAAACTTTCTTGTCAAAACAAGTAGACGGAATTGTTTATATGGGTTCATCATTAGATGAAAAAATTAGAACTTCCCTTAAAAATTCAAGAACACCTGTTGTTTTAGTAGGAACAATTGATGGGGATAAAGAAATTCCATCAGTTAATATTGATTACCATTTGGCTGCTTACCAATCAACAACTAAATTAATCGAAAATGGAAATAAGAAAATTGCTTACATCATGGGTTCATTGAAAGATGTTGAAAACACTGAACGTATGGTTGGTTATCAAGAAGCTTTACTTGAAGCAAAAATTGAGTTTGATGAAAATCTTGTTTTTGAAGGTAATTATAGCTACGAACAAGGCAAATCACTTGCTGAACGCTTACTTGAAAGAGGAGCAACCTCTGCAGTTGTTTCACATGATACGGTAGCCGTTGGTCTCTTGTCTGCGATGATGGATAAAGGAGTTAAAGTTCCTGAAGAATTTGAAATCATTTCTGGTGCAAACTCACCAATTACTCAATATACTTATCCAACATTAACTTCTGTTAATCAACCGCTTTATGATTTAGGGGCTGTAGCAATGCGTCTTTTGACAAAATTAATGCTTAAAGAAGATGTTGAGCAAAACCAATTAGTCTTGGACCATGAAATCATTTCTCGTCGCTCAACTAAATAAAAATTAAGCCCAATTAGGGGCTTTTTTTATTTAAAGTAAAAAGTATTTGACATTTACAAGAAAAGTCGCAATAATAGATAGACAATAGAAAATGACTTTATCTTAAAATCGATAAGGTTTCAAGGAGTTTGATATGCAAGAGTTAGATTTAATTATTGTTGGAGCTGGTCCTGTTGGTCTTTATGCGGCTTTTTATGCAGGAATGCGTGGTTTATCGGTTGCAATAATTGAATCAGCGCAAGTTGCAGGCGGTCAGCCACAAAATCTCTACCCTGAAAAATTAATCTATGATATCGCTGGTTTACCCGCTGTGACTGGAGCTGATTTAACGAAAAATCTTTTAGAACAATTGGCACAAATTTCTCATCGCCTTTTTCTTGGAGAGAGCGTTCAAAAAATTGAAAAAGAAGATGGAATTTTTTCTGTAATTACCGATAAATCAAATAGAAAAGCCAAAGCAGTATTACTAACAACCGGAGCAGGACTTTTAAAGCCTCGAAAATTAGGAATTGATAATGAAGAAAACTTAGCAAATGAAGGAAAAATTTCTTACTTTATCACTTCACTAAAAGAATTTGAAGGGAAAAATGTTGCTGTCTTTGGTGGGGGAGATTCAGCTTTAGACTGGTCATTAATGCTAGAAAAAGTGGCTAAAGAAGTTCATTTGGTTCACAGAAGAACTGCCTTTCGTGGCCATGAAATGACAGTTGATCGAGTGATGAACTCTGGTATTCAAGTTCACACCCCTTATACTTTTTCAAATTTTAATGAGAATGATTTAGAACTAAAAAAAGTGAAGGCTGAAGAAAATTTGAATTTTTCCATTGATAAAATCTTAGTTAATTATGGTTTTTTAACGAATCAGGTGAGCCTAGCTGAAAACTTAGAGGTCAGTCGTAATGGTCGTGTTAAGGCCGATTCAATGATGCAATCTAATATTGAAGGACTTTATGTTGCGGGAGATGCAAGTGATTATGCTGGGAAAATGCCTTTAATGTCTGTCGGTTTTGGTGAGGCGGTACATGCAATTAATGCCATGACGAAAAATCTTGAATTTGATCACCCACTCAGAGGGGGACATTCGTCATCTATTTTTTAATTTTTAATATAAAAAACGTATTCCAAGGGATACGTTTTTATGATATTCAGTATAATACTCGCTTGTCCGTGGTTATTTGGAAGTTCTTATGCGAACTTCCTTGTTACCTCATTAGTCTCTCAATAAGAGACTGAGATTCTCGTTTTGCTGGCATAGTCTATGGAGTACGATATAAGATTGTTTCGTCTTACAGGCTATGGTATAATAGAGAAAGAAAATGTGACTAAAGCTTAGGTTTATTTGTGTAAATTAGTTTGGTCTGCTAGGTTTCCTTGAAAAAGGTAAGAAAAAATAAATTAGGAATTTTTATGATATTAAATTTGATTATTTTAGTGGCCTTGATTTGGGCTTTTATGGTTGGTTATTCACGAGGCTTGATATTACAAGTCATTTATAGTTTAGGAACCTTACTTGCGGCCTTTATTGCCGCAAATAATTATAAAGAATTAGCTCAACAACTCAGTGTTTGGGTTCCTTTCTCTAATGCGACGCAAAATTCACATCTCTTGCTTTTTAGTGATAAACTTCTTTTCCAATTGGATGAAGCCTTTTATGCGAGTATAGCTTTTTTGGCAATTTTTGTAGTCGTTTATCTTATTGTTCGTCTTATAGGTCTCTTTTTGCATTTTGCACTCAGTCCTTTAGGAAAAAACGGGAAGATTATTGCTGGAGTTTTAGGCTTTGCAGCAACTTATTTCGGATTACAAATGCTACTTACGGCACTTAGTTTAGTTCCAATTGCCACTGTACAAAGTCAGCTGGATGCTAGCTTTCTAGCACGTTTTATGGTTTTACACACACCGATTTCATCAGGAATCTTGCAAAACCTGTTTATTGAAAATATTGTCCATATTAATCCACTCGGATAAGTTTAGGGACAAATCTACAAAAATAAATTGAAATATAACTATAATGAATAAAAAAATTCTCCAAATATTGGAATATGATAAAGTCAAAGAGCAGTTTATGAATGCTTTGACGACAGCGCAGGGTCAGAAAGAATTATCTGACTTAGTCCCCTTGACCGATAAAGATAAGATTCAGCTCCTTTTTGATGAGGTTGCTGATTTTCGCTTATTGACTCAAGAAAATGGTTTGTTAAATTTAGGGAAAACAAATGATTTAACTGAGATTCTGCGACGCTTGGAGCTTGAAGCGAGTCTTTCAGGCAAAGAATTTGTTGAAATAAAAAAAGTGATTCAACTTGGAATCAATATCCAACGTTTTTTTGACGAAGCTGAAAATGTTGAAACACCATCACTAAATATTACTTTAGAAAAATTGGTTGATTTATCAGGGCTGATTAAGAAATTAGAAATCTTTGATAATGCCGGTAGTCTTTACGATAATGCAAGTCTGGAATTGATGCACATTCGTGCCTCTATCAAGAGTCATCAGTCAGAAATTCGTAAAATTATGCAAGAAATGCTGACAAAAAATCTCTCATCTTTGAGTGAAAATGTCATCACTATTCGAAATGACCGTCAAGTTCTTCCTGTAAAAGCAGAAAATAAAAATAAAATTGCCGGAGTCGTTCATGATATGTCCGCTTCTGGTCAAACGCTTTATATTGAACCGAATGCGGTAGTTTCACTTAATAATAAGCTTAATCAAAAACGAATTGAAGAACGACAAGAAATTACAAGAATTTATAGAGAACTTGCTGAAGAATTAAAACCTTATAGTTTTGATATTCGGCAAAATGCTTGGCTGATTGGACATATTGACTTTGTTCGGGCAAAATATCTTTATTTGACAGCTAATAAGGCAAGCTTGCCTGCTTTAACAAATGATAAAGATATTATCTTGTTTGCCGCTCGTCATCCTTTGATTGATGCAAAAATGGTTGTGGCAAATGATATTAAATTTGACAGAACACTCAATACAATTGTCATTACGGGGCCGAATACAGGTGGTAAAACTATTACCCTGAAAACAGTTGGTTTACTTACTATTTTAGCTCAATCAGGTTTGCCAATTTTAGCGGATGATGGCAGCCGTATTCATCTTTTTGATGACATTTTTGCTGATATTGGGGATGAACAATCCATTGAACAAAGTTTGTCAACTTTCTCAAGTCATATGACGAATATTGTACAAATTTTAGCTCAGGCTGATGAAAATAGTTTGGTCTTGTTTGATGAACTTGGAGCAGGGACTGACCCGAAAGAAGGGGCAGCACTTGCGATTGCCATTCTTGAAAATTTACGAAAACGAAATGTTAAAACAATGGCAAGTACCCACTATCCAGAGCTGAAAGCTTATGGTGTGGAAACTCAGCAAGTCATCAATGCCAGTATGGAATTTAACATTGATAAAATGCAGCCAACTTATCATTTGCAACTTGGTGTGCCAGGACGTTCAAATGCTTTAGAGATTTCTAGACGATTGGGCTTACCTGAAACAATTATCTCTGAGGCCAGCCAACAAATCTCTGAGAGCGAACATGATGTCAATCAAATGATTGAAAAGTTGGAAGAAAAAACGCGTGAAGTCATTGAAAGTTCAAGAAATATCAAAAAAATTGAACGAGAAAATCAAAGTTTACATAAAGATTTGACGAAAGTTTATAACCAAATTAACCGCGAACGTGACTTTGAATTAGAAAAAGCCCAAAAAGAAGCTCAAGAAGTAGTTAAAAAAGCGAGTCTTGAGGCTCAAGAAATCTTGAAAAATCTTAATGATAAAGCGGCATTGAAGCCCCATGAAATCATCGCTGCTAGAAAAGAACTTGAGGGCTTAGCGCCAACCATTGATTTTTCTAAAAACAAGGTTTTGAAAAAAGCCAAGGCACAACGAGGTCTTAAGCAAGGGGCTGAGGTCAATGTTACTTCTTATGGTCAGCGCGGAAAATTGATTCGTTTAGAAAAAGATGGCCGTTGGACAGTCCAAATGGGTTCAATTACTACTCGTTTAAGTGAAGAAGAGTTTGAAGTCATTGAGACTCCTGAACAAATTCAAGCAAAAACTAAAAATGTCAGCAAAAAAGTAACTTCTAAGGTCAAAGCACAGCTAGATTTACGTGGGATGCGTTATGAAGAAGCAGAACTGGAATTGGACAATTATATTGATCAGGCTTTACTTGCAAATCTAATTCAAATTACGATTGTTCATGGGATTGGAACAGGTGTCATTCGAGAAATGGTTCAGAAAAAACTTCAAAAACATCGTCATATCAAATCTTATGAATATGCGCCAATCAATGCTGGAGGCTCTGGAGCAACCATTGCCATTTTGAAATAAAAAATAAAGTATCTGAAAATCTATTTCCTTGAAATTTTAAGTGATTTACACTAGAATAGTCTTACTGAAGAAAATTATTTCAATGAAGGAGATATAATGGAATATAATATTACTGATGCAACGTTTGATGAAGAAACAAAAGAAGGGCTTGTTTTGATTGACTTTTGGGCAACTTGGTGTGGTCCATGTCGTATGCAAGCGCCTATTTTGGAACAACTTTCAGAAGAACTTGATGAATCAGAACTTAAGATTTGCAAAATGGATGTTGATGAAAATCCAGCAACAGCTCAAGGATTTGGCATTATGTCTATTCCAACATTGATGTTCAAAAAAGATGGTGAAGAAGTAAAACGTATTGTTGGGGTTCAAACGAAAGCTCAACTTAAAGCCGTAATTGCTGAATTATCATAATAAAATTTACTGACAGAATTTTTCTTATTGAAATAAAGGCTGTCAGTATTTTTTTATCTTCTATTATTGTGGAAATTCTGTTAGCAAAACTGTGCTATAGTCCTACTTTTGCTGGAAAGTCTGTCAGTAATATGAACGTGACAAATTGGTTGAAAAATGCTATGATTGAGGAAGAAAATTTTCAAAAATCAAAGATTAAGCACTTAGAAATAGAGCTTAAAAAAACGATAAGGAGTTTGAGATGTCAAAGAAAAAAGATACAGAACTTGAAATCATTGATACAGCTGATGGAGCTGTTATCAAAAGTGGGAAAAAAACAATTGCTGAAATTAAAGAAAAATCAGGAAATTTTGTGGTCAGTCTTTCTGGAAAAGAAATTGCGACAGTGTCTTCATTTGAAGCTGCTTTAGAAGAAGCAATCAAGGAATATAATCTTTCAATTTAAAGAGATTATAAAAAATTATTGATATTTCTTTGAAATAAATAAGTTAAAACTTGAAATTTATGAGGGTTTTTGGTAAAATATTTCTTGTCGTCATCAAGCGATCTTGGGGTATAGCCAAGCGGTAAGGCAAGGGACTTTGACTCCCTCATGCGTTGGTTCGAATCCAGCTACCCCAGTAAAAAAACTTTAAAGGAAACGTTGTTTCCTTTTTTCTTTTTACTAAAATATGCTAGAATAGGGGAAAGCATTTATGAAAATGTAAGGAGAAGTTTATGAGAAGAACAAAAATTGTTGTTCCAATAATGCTGACAGAGTTAACAGAGCTTGAGAAAGTTTCTGTCAGTGATTATCATTCAGCAGATATTGTTGAATGGCGTGCCGATTTTTTGTCAGCAGATGATATTTTTGAGATGGCCCCTAAATTCTTTGAAAAATTTAAAGAGAGCAAGATTCTATTTACTTTAAGAACGGTCAGAGAAGGTGGAAATATTCAGGTTTCTGAGAAAAAATATTTACAGATTTTACAAGAAATTTTAAAGTTTGATCCAGATTATATTGATGTTGAATATTTCAGTCATGGGCCTTCATTTGCTGCTTTAAAGAATTATCGCGAAAAAATTGTCCTTTCATATCATAACTTTGATGAAGTTCCGACCGATTTGACCAGTCGTTTGATTAAAATGCATGAAGAAGGAACGGCTTTTGTGAAAGTGGCTGTGATGCCTGAACGTGAATGTGATGTGCTTGATTTATTGCAGATTACTCGCGATATGACTTTAGAATATGGAAATCATTTTATCAGCATGGCAATGGGTGATTTGGGACGTCTTTCAAGAATTTCAGGTTATTTGACGGGATCTTGTTGGACTTTTGCGAGTCTGGAAAACTCAAGCGCTCCTGGGCAAATTTCACTAAAGGAAACAGTAGAGATTTTGGATCTTTTAGAAAATGAGTTGGCTTAAGGATTGAATGCTTATTGTTCGGTTTCGACAGATAATATTTTTACTTTTATTAATATTGACAGAAATCTCCAAAGGCATTAGACTTGAAAATGATATAATAGTTAGTGAAAAAGAACCTTTCGTTCATTAGAAGATTAAAAATATAGGAATAATTTACTGACAGCTCTAAGGGCAGCACCGAGGGAATTCTGTCAGTAACAAAAGGAGTAAAAAGTGGTTATTAGTCGTTATTCACGTCCAGAAATGGCAGAAATTTGGTCAGAAGAAAACAAGTATAAAGCATGGCTTGAAGTCGAAATTCTTGCAGATGAAGCTTGGGCAGAGCTTGGAGAAATCCCAGTAGCTGATGTGAAAAAAATTCGTGAAAAGGCAACTTTTAATGTTGAACGTATTCTTGAAATTGAAAAAGAAACTCGTCATGATGTGGTAGCTTTCACACGTTCTGTCAGTGAATCATTGGGTGAAGAACGTAAATGGGTCCATTACGGTCTAACATCAACAGACGTTGTGGATACAGCTTATGGCTATCTTTACAAACAAGCCAATGATATTTTACGCAAGGACTTGCAAAATTTCACAGAAATTGTGAAGACTAAGGCTTTGGAACATAAGTATACGGTCATGATGGGGCGTACACACGGGGTTCATGCAGAACCAACAACTTTTGGTTTGAAATTAGCCACTTGGTACAGCGAAATGAAACGGAACATTGAACGCTTTGAACATGCGGCTAAAGCTGTTGAAGCTGGGAAAATTTCTGGTGCTGTGGGAACATTTGCCAATATTCCTCCATTTGTTGAAGCTTATGTCTGTGAAAAATTAGGAACTCGTCCACAAGAAATTTCAACACAAGTTTTGCCACGTGATTTGCACGCAGAATACTTCCAAACATTGGCGTTAATTGCGACTTCTATTGAACGCATGGCAACAGAAATCCGTGGATTACAAAAATCTGAACAACGTGAAGTTGAAGAATTCTTTGCTAAAGGTCAAAAAGGTTCCTCAGCAATGCCACACAAACGTAACCCCATTGGCTCTGAAAATATGACAGGACTTGCTCGTGTTATTCGTGGACATGCGATTACAGCTCTTGAAGATGTTAGCCTTTGGCATGAGCGGGACATTTCTCACAGTTCTGCTGAACGGATCATTGCCCCAGATACAACAGAATTATTAGATTATATGCTCAATCGTTTTGGCAATATTGTTAAAAATTTGACGGTCTTTCCAGAAAATATGAAACGAAATATGGATGCGACTTTTGGTTTGATTTACAGTCAACATGTCATGTTAATGTTGATTGAAAAAGGAATGACTCGTGAAGCTGCTTATGATTTAGTTCAACCATTGACTGCAAAATCATGGGATGAGCAAGTCATGTTTAGACCATTGCTTGAAGAAAATGAACAAATTCGTCACTATTTGAATGATGAAGATATTGATAAAGCTTTTGATTATAACTATCATTTGACTCGTGTAGATGAAATTTTTAACCGTGTCTTTGATTGATTTAAAAGGCCTACTGAAAAGTAGGTTTTTTTGTTATTAAAACGAAATATAAAAAGGATTGACAAAATAAATGAAAACGGATACAATTATACATGTAAATGTGAGAACGTTCCCACAATTGAAAGGAGGAAGCCATGGCCACAATTAAACAAGTTGCACTTGAAGCAGGTCTTTCAAAGTCTACAGTTTCGCGTTTCATTGCTCAAAATGGGTATGTCAGTGATGAAGCCAGAAAGAAAATAGAAGAAGCGATAAAAAAATTAAATTTTACCCCTAACCTCTCTGCTCAGTCTTTAAAAACAAAGAAGAATCAACTCGTTGGTTTGCTTTTGCCAGATATTTCCAATCCCTTCTTTCCCATGCTTGCAAAGGGGGCAGAAGAATTTTTAAAAGAAAAAGGCTATCGAGTGATGCTTGGTAATATTGGTGAAAATCATCAATCAGAACATGATTACTTGAAAGTCCTCTTACAAAGTAATGCGGCAGGTATTATTTCAACTCATGATTTTAAAGAAGAATTTCCTGATTTGGATATTCCATCAGTCATTGTGGACCGAGTTGGACATAAAAGTAACTATGGTGTTTTTTCGGATAATGAATCAGGCGGACGCTTAGCAGCAAAAGTTATTGTAGAGGCTGGAGCCAAAAATGTTGCTGTGGTTAGTGGCCCTTTGAATGCCACAAATATTAATAATCGTTTTAAAGCAAGTATTGCTTATTTAAAAGAAAAGAAAGTTGATTTTAAAGCCTTTTACAGTCAAAGTTATGATTTTGAAGAAATCCAGAAAGAGGCGCGAGAAGTTCTTGCTAATAAAGAAAATTTTGATAGTATCATTGCACCGTCAGATATTCACGCCATGGCTTATATTCATGAAATCCATCGATTAGATAAGAAGATTCCTGAGGAAATTCAAATTATTGGTTATGATGATATACAAATGAGCCAATTTATTTATCCAGCCCTTTCAACTATTCATCAATCTGCATACCAAATGGGACTTGAAGCGGCTCAACTTATTTATAAAATAGCAACTGATCAGCCTATCGAGAAATCAAAGATTGAGCTACCTGTTCATTATGTAGCGCGTGAAACAATTCGACAAAAAGGAAAAGAATGAGGAAAAATTAATGACAAAAGTAAGTGTTGTAGGAAGTATTTCCATGGATTTAGTGACAAGCACAAAAAGAGTTCCACAAGCAGGTGAAACAGTTTTTGGAGAAAATTTTGCGATGGTTCCTGGTGGCAAGGGAGCAAATCAAGCCGTTGCTTTTGCTAGATTAGCTCCCCATGATGTAAATATGATTGGAGCAGTTGGAAATGATGCTTTTGGAGAAACTATTCTAAAAAACTTCAAAGAAAATGCTGTTCTTTTTGATGGTGTGGGAACGGTACCACAAACGACAGGGATTGCCCAAATTACTTTATTTGATGACGATAATCGAATTATCATTATTCCTGGGGCCAATAATGAAGTCCTTCCTGATTATTTAGAGAATTTCTGGGAGAAAATTAAAGACAGTCAACTTGTGGTCTTACAAAATGAAATCCCTCATGAAACTAACCTTGCAGTTGCTAAATTTTGTAAAGAAAATGCGATAAAAGTCCTTTATAATCCAGCTCCAGCAAGAAAAACAGATTTAGAAATGATTGAATTAGTAGATTACATCACACCTAATGAACACGAATGTAAGGAGCTTTTTCCGAATGAGCCTCTGGAGGAAATTCTTGCTAAATATGCGAATCGCCTGATTGTCACTTTAGGAAGTGAAGGAGTGATTTTCCATGATGGTAATGAGGTTCAAAAAATTCCAGCAATTAAAGCTAAAGTGGTAGATACGACGGGAGCAGGGGATACATTCAATGGAGCTTTTGCTTTTGGACTGACCGAAAATCTATCAATCGCTGATTCTATCCAATTGGCAGTGGTTGCTTCCCATTTATCTATTCATAAATTTGGTGCTCAAGGTGGAATGCCAAGTCTAGCAGAAGTTGAAGATAAATTAAAAGAGCTTAAGCTTAATTTTTATAAGAAAAAGAAAGGACTTTGAATTTATGAAAAAAGAAGGAATATTAAATAGTGAGCTTGCAAAAATCGCTGATGATTTGGGACATACTGACCAAGTTTGTATTGGAGATTTAGGCTTACCGGTACCATCAGGTGTCAAAAAAATTGATTTAGCACTGACACGTGGAAAACCTACTTTTCAAGAAGTTTTGGATATTTATTTAGAAAATATTCTAGTTGAAAAGATTTATCTTGCTGACGAGATAAAAGAAAATAATCCTGAGCAGCTAAAAATTTTACTGACAAAGCTGTCAGCAGATGTTGAAGTTGTTTTTGTCAGTCATGAGACCTTAAAATTAATGAATCATGAAGTCAAAGCAGTTGTAAGAACAGGAGAAAATACACCTTATTCTAATATTATTTTACAATCAGGTGTTGCTTTGTGAAAAAGGAGGAAGTCAATTTTGAAAATAGAAATGAAGAACATTTCTAAATCATTTGGAACCAACAAAGTTCTCGAAGCAATTGATTTAACTATCAATTCTGGAGAAGTTCATGCCTTAATGGGGGAAAATGGTGCTGGAAAATCCACGCTAATGAATATTCTGACTGGACTTTTCCCAGCTTCTGGTGGAGAAATTGAGATTGATAAGGAGGATAAAACTTTCAAGAATCCTCAAGAGGCAGAAGGATTTGGCATTAGCTTTATTCATCAGGAAATGAATACATGGCCTGATTTAACAGTCTTAGAGAACCTTTTTCTTGGTAGAGAAATAAAAAATAAATTTGGTGTTTTAGATACAAAAGCTATGCGTAAAAAAGCTACTTTTGCTTTTGAACAATTGGGAGTAACTATTGATTTAGATAAAGAAATCGGGAACTTGTCAGTTGGTCAGCAACAAATGGTTGAAATTGCTAAAAGTTTTTTATCTGATTTGAAAATTTTGATTATGGATGAACCGACAGCCGCGTTGACAGAAAGAGAAACAGAACGTTTATTTTCAGTTATCGCAGGCCTTAAAGCACAAGGCGTTGGTATTATTTATATTTCTCACCGAATGGAAGAAATTTTTAAGATTACCGATTGTGTGACAGTTATGCGTGATGGTTTGGTCATCGATACTAAAAAAACAAAAGAGACAAATGTTGATGAGTTAGTTCGGAAAATGGTTGGTCGCTCAATTACAGATTATTATCCCCAAAAAAATGCTGAAATTCGAGAAATTGTATTCGAAGCAGAAAATTTATCCACAGCTGACTTTAAAAATATTTCTTTTTCAGTTCGTTCAGGTGAAATCCTTGGTTTTGCAGGACTCATGGGAGCTGGTAGAACCGAGGTCATGCGAGCAATTTTTGGAATTGACAAGCTAAAATCAGGCACAATAAAAATTAATGGAAAGAGCCTAACGATCAATAACCCAGCACAAGCAATCAAAGCAGGAATTGGCTTTTTAACCGAAGACCGAAAAGATGAAGGGCTTGTTCTTGATTTTTCAATAAAAGATAATATTACTCTGCCAAGTACAAAGGACTTTATCCATCACGGACTCTTCGATGATAAAACTGCAACAACTTTCGTTAAACAACTTTCTGAGCGACTCAATGTTAAAGCAACAGATGAAGAACAAATGGTTGGCTCATTATCAGGAGGGAATCAACAAAAAGTTGTCCTTGCCAAATGGATTGGAATTGCACCTAAAGTATTAATTTTAGATGAACCAACACGTGGAGTCGATGTAGGAGCCAAACGAGAGATTTATCAATTGATGAATGAACTCGCAGAACGTGGGGTTCCAATCATTATGATTTCCAGTGATTTACCTGAAATACTTGGTGTCGCTGACCGAATTGCAGTCATGCACGAAGGTAAAATAGCCGGGTTTTTAAATAAAAAAGAAGCAACACAAGAAAATGTGATGCAACTCGCAACAGGAGGAAAATGAGTGTGAAAGTTTTAGCTCAAAAATTCAGTTCTTTAACAACAATGATTGCTCTAATTGTCTTGATGATTATCATTACATGTATCAATCCCAACTTCATGACGGCAAATAATTTACTCAATTTGCTTTTACAAGTAACGGCCAATGGTTTTATTGCTTTCGGGATGACATTTGTAATTCTGACTTCTGGAATTGACTTGTCAGTTGGTGCAATTTTAGCCCTCTCAAGTGCAGTTTCTGCAGGTTTTATTGCCCAAGGAATGCCATTGCCACTTGCCGTACTTTGTGCCTTAATTATTGGAGCCTTTCTCGGGGCGATTAATGGGGCACTTATTGCCTATGGGAAACTGGCACCTTTCATTGTAACTTTAGCCACTCAAATGGTCTATCGCGGAGCAACACTTGTTTTTACTGACGGTAATCCAATTACTAAACACATGGATGGCTATTTCTTAGCCTATATTGGACAAGGTTATTTACTTGGTATTCCTTTCCCTGTTATTTTAATGATTCTTGTTTTCATTATTTTATGGATTTTACTTCATAAAACAGCCTTTGGTAAATCAGTCTATGCTCTTGGTGGAAATGAAAAAGCAGCTTATATTTCAGGGATCAAGCTCAATAAAGTAAAAATCGCAATTTATACTTTATCTGGAGCGATGTCGGCAATTTCTGGTTTAATCATCAGTTCTCGTTTATCATCAGCGACGCCACAAGCAGGTTCTGGTTATGAAATGTACGCGATTGCTGCGGTTGTCCTTGGTGGAACGTCTTTAATGGGTGGGAAAGGTCGAATGTTTGGAACTATGATTGGGGTACTAATCATTGGTGTTCTAAATAACGGCTTAAATATTATCGGTGTATCAGCCTTTTGGCAACAAGTTATCCAAGGATTAGTTATTCTCGTTGCGGTTCTTATCGATGTCATTCGTAGCAAACGGAAATAGGAGAGTTGAATATGAAATTAGTAAAAAAATTAACTTTTGCCCTTGTAGCTACTTTAGCAGTCTCAACTTTGACCGCATGTAGTCTTTATACCGGAATTCCCGGTCGTGATGGAAAAGAAAAAGTAGAAGAGGTCGCACACAAGAAAGCAAATGAATTAAATATTGGTGTTTCTATTTCAACAACGAACAATCCCTACTTTGTTTCGATGAACAATGCCATAAAATCAATGGCCAAAGAAAAAAATACAAAATTAACTGTCTCTGATGCTCAAAATGATTCGGCAACTCAACTCAATAATGTCCAAAATTTCATCAGTCAAAATGTAGATGCGATTTTAATTAATCCTGTTGATTCTGATGCGATTGTCCCAGCGATTAAAGCTGCCAATAATGCTCATATTCCAGTAATTGCTATGGATAGAGGAGCAAATGGTGGAACTGTTTTAACAACGGTGGCTTCTGATAATGTTGCAGCAGGTAAAATGGCTGCTCAAGCGGTTGAAAAATTGGTTGGGAAAAATGTAAAAGTTCTCGAACTTTCAGGAACACCAGGTGCTTCAGCAACTATAGACCGTGGAAAAGGATTTAATAGTGAAGCTAAGACCTTAGGATTAAATATATTATCAAGTCAATCTGCAAATTTTGACCGGACTACTGGTTTGAATACCACTCAAAATATGCTGCAATCTCATAAAGATGTTCAAGCAATCTTTGCACAAAATGATGAAATGGCACTGGGAGCAGCTAAGGCTGTTCAAGCAAGTGGACAAAAAATTGCTATTTTTGGAATTGATGGTGAATCTGAGACGCATGATGCCATAAAAGCAGGAACGATGACCGCGACAATTGCTCAACAACCAGCTAAGATTGGTGAAATGGCTTTGCAAGCTACCTATGATTATTATCAAGGAAAGAAAATTGCTTCAGTGATTAATTCGCCAATTTATCTTGTGGATAAAGATAATGTTGATGAACACCAATGGTAAAAAATAAAAAACTCTGTCGCTAGGATAGAGTTTTTTAGTTCTAAAAATGCAGATGAATAATGAATAAAATTATAAATTTGTTCAAGTGATATTTTCAAACTTCGCAAAAAGTAAAATTTATAATATAATAGATAGCTGGGGCTCTTTTAAGGTTGCGAAACAAAAAAAAGAGTTTATCCTCTAAAAAAAGGAGAAAAAATGGGAGAAAATACTGTTCCTCAAAAATCTAGTGATAATGTGGGCTCAATAGTGGCTTTAATGGTTGCCCTATTGGTAGCAATCTTTGCTTTTCAGCTTAATGCTTCAATGCTCTCGCCTGCTTTGGTTACCATGCAGGCTCAATTACATACGACAGCTTCGTCAATAGCACTGACACAAACCATCTTTTTTACAGCTGCGGCCTTATTTGCTTTATTTTTGCCTCGTTTGGCAGATTTGATTGGACGAAAAAAAGTTCTGATTGGGATGCTTACCTTAACAATGATTGGTTGTCTTATTTCTGGATTTGCGACTAATGTAGGAATTTTGATGATTGGTCGTATCTTACAAGGTGCTGCTGGACCTGTAGTTCCACTTTGTTTAATCATCTTGCACGTGAAAGTGCGTGATGAGAAGAGATATGCAAAATTAATGGCTATACTCACTTCAATTAATGGTGGAATTGCTGGAGTTGATGCCTTAGCAGGTGGCTGGTTAGTGAGCCATGGTGGTTTCCGTTCTGTATTTTTTGTTATGGGAATTACGGCAGCACTTGCTATTCTTTTAGTAAGTTTTGGAACGCAAGAGTCAACTGCAAAAGATACGCCAAAAATGGATTGGACTGGAGTCATCCTTTTAGTAGTAGCAATGGGTGCTCTCTTGAGTGCGGTGAATGCTTTGCAAGGAAGCTTTGGAAATCTTGGACTTCCTAATTGGCTTTTAGCTTCAATCTTGGCTCTTTTGGGTCTGATTTGTTTCGTTGGATTTTGGCAAGTGGAAAAACGAGTGAACCATCCGATGGTTCCTATTCATTATTTGAAGCAAAGAAGAACATGGGGATTATTAATTACAACTCTATTAACAATGACTGGTGTTTTTGCAATTATGAATGGAATTATTCCAGCTTTAGGTCAAGATGGTAAGTTTGGTTTGGGACTTGGGGCAGATATGGTTTCTCTTGTCACCCTTACTCCTTATGCGCTTGCTGGCTTATTCTTTGGTCCTGTTTCAGGCTTCTTGGCCGCTCGCTTTGGTTTTGCGAAGGTCCTTCGAGTGGGGCTTTTAACGACGATTATCGGAATAGTTTTGGCTGTTGCTGGAGTGCTACAACCTTCAATCTGGCTTTTATTGTTGGTATCTACCTTCATTGGGATTACCTATGCTGGGATAACAAATATTATGTTAAATGGTCTCGGAATTGTGCTTTCACCAGAGGATAATCCAGGCTATCTTCCGGGATTAAATGCTGGAATGTTTAATCTGGGAGCTGGTCTCAGCTTCATTATTTTATATGCTGTACCAACAGTTTTACATACGAGTGTTGGTGGAAGCAGTTCTGGTTATATTTCTGGGATTGTCACAGGATTGATTCTTGTTATTATTGCTTTCTTTACTTCGTTTTTGATTCCAGATTCTAAGACTGTAAAATAAACCTTGAATAAATATTAATTTATTACTCATCAAAAAACTCTGACGGAATTCCGGCAGAGTTTTTTTATTCTGGTAAATTATCAAAGTATTCTGGGAAAGCTTTTAAAACTGCCATTTCTTCATCAAACATTAAGTGTAAGTGCTTGGCAGCAGCAGCAACGGCTTTTTCTCCATCGTGATTTTCGACGGCCTTTAAAATTTCCTTGTGTTGTTCAATCAAGGTATTCCATGGTAAATCAGAAATCGCAAGACGCAGCCAACGGAATCGGTTGAATTGAATATTAATGGTTTGAAGCCAGTCCCAAACCTGAGCGTGATTGGTCATCAAATAAAAGGTTTTATGAAATTCCTCATCAGCATTAAAAAAATTGTGATATTCAGCATTGGCAGCATATTTTTCTTGAAGTTCAATGGCATCGCGTGCTTGATTTAGCAAAAGACTATTATTTAAAGAAGCTGCCTCAGCAACTATTTTAGCTTCAAGGTTTTCTCGAATGAATCGAGCATTAATTGCTGCATCTAAATCAATTTTTGTGACGTAAGTTCCTGATTGAGGAATGCTATAAATGAGTCCATCACGGCGTAAACGAAGAAGTGCTTCTCTAACAGGCGTTCGACCGAGTTGTAAATCAATTTCGATATTTTTTTGTGAAATCTTTTGTCCAGGACGATATTCATTCCGGAGAATTTTACCTGTAATTTGCTTATAGGCTTGATTCTGTAGATTAAAATTCAATTCATTCATTCTGTAATTATAGCACAGCCAGTAGGTCGAAACAAGGTTTCAAGCTGTGAGCCTTTTTTTAATTCTGACCGAGTGAAACAAGGTCAATAAATTTCCTTTTTTTATTAGCTTTTACTTAGGGTAATGTTCCGTTATGTCAGAGTTGAAAATGACTAAAAGGGACGTTTTTATTAAAGAGATACATCGTCTATTCCTTTTTTTGTTTTGTCTTTCAGGACACTGAATTGAAGGGGATAATGATAAAGTAGGGCAAGTCTAAAATCAAATCATCAAGGCAATGCTGTAAAACATTGTCTTTTTTTTAATATATCCTTGACAACGGTTTCTTAAAAGTGATATACTAGTTTTTGTAAACGAGAAACTGATATATCACTTTTGAATTAAAGGAGAAATAATGGTGAAATTGCTTGATAATTACTTGGAAAAAAGCGAGAGATTTGCGGAGGCAAAGATTAATATTCCAAAGTTTGACCAAGGAAAAGTCGCAGAATCAACAACAGATAATCCGGTCTGGGTTCATTTTGGTGGAGGAAATCTTTTTAGATGTTTTCATGCGGTTGTCGCGCAAGACTTGTTAAATCAAGGAGAACTGAACTCTGGGATTATTGTTGCTGAAACTTATGATGATGAGGTCATTGAGAAAATCTATCATGCTTATGATAATCGTTTTCTATCAGTAACAATGAAATCGGATGGAACTTTTGATAAAGAATTAATTGCTTCTGTTTCCGAAAGTTTTTATTTTAATTCTGAAAATACCGAAGGTTGGGCCCATTTAACAAAAGTATTTGAAAATCCATCTTTGCAATTCACAACTTTTTCAATTACAGAAAAAGGTTATTCACTTCGTGATTCCAAAGATCAATTGACGCCTTTGGCACTTGAAGATATGCAAGGAAGAAGTAAGCCCAAAACCAATATGGGCGCAATTACTTATCTCCTTTATTCAAGATTTAAAGCTGGTAAATTTCCGATTGCCATGGTCAGTACAGATAATTTTTCAGAAAATAGTTTGAAATTGCAGGAAGCGATTTTGACCATTGCTAAGGCTTGGGTTGAAAATGAAATCGTAGAACAAGATTTCTATGATTATCTAATCAATCCTAAGAGAGTAAGTTTTCCTTGGTCAATGATTGACCGAATCACTCCCAATCCGTCTGAAAAAGTAGCAGAATTACTGACAGCTGATGGTTTTGAGGATACAGAAATTTTACATAGTCAAAAACATACAAATATCGCTCCTTTTGTTAATACGGAAGAAGTTCATTATTTGGTGATTGAAGATGCCTTTCCAAACGGGAGACCTGCCTTAGAAAAAGCAGGAGTTATTTTGACTGACCGTGAGACGGTAAATGATGCTGACCAGATGAAAGTTACAGCTTGTTTGAACCCTCTTCATACTGCTTTAGCTATTTTTGGAAGCTTGTTAGATTATCATTCAATTTGGGAAGAAGTTGCTAATCCAGACTTGTTAGCACTTATTAAAAATTTGGGCTATGGTGAGGCTTTGCCTGTGGTTAAGAATCCGAAAATTATTAATCCGACAGAGTTTATTGACCAGTTATTAACTAAGCGTTTGCCAAATAAAAATATTCCAGATACGCCACAAAGAATTGCGGCAGATACGTCACAAAAAATTCCTGTTCGCTATGGGGTAACGATTGGCCACTATATTGCCAACCCAAGATTTTCTGTCAAAGAATTGGAATTTATTCCATTAGTCATTGCAGCTTGGTGTCGTTATTTAATCGGAATTAATGATGAGTTAGAAAGTTTTTCTCCAAGTCCTGACCCACTTCTTGAAGAATTGCAAAGTTATCTTACCAAAGTAAAATTAGATGGTAGTCAAAAAGAAATTCATGAAATTTTGAAACCCATCTTATCTAATCATCAAATTTTCCCACATGAGATGTATCAAACGGGCTTAGCAGAAAAAATTGAGACTTACTTTGAAGAGATGATTCAAGGCAAAGGGGCTGTACTTGCGACGCTACAAAATGCTCTAAAAAAACATGGGAAAAATTACTGACAGATGCTCAGATTATGAGTTGTCAGTAAAAATAAACTTAAAAATTACTGACAGAAAGTTTATGTAGGACCTGACAGTAAAAATTACTGACAATATGAGTCAATTAAAAGAAAGGAAAGTAAATTCTGACACTGACAGAATTTGCAATGTATAAAAATGGAAATGACAATGCGTTGGTTTGGTTCAAATGCAGATAAGGTAGAACTTTCTGAAATTGCCCAAGTTCCAGGTGTTAAAGGAGTTGTTGGAATGATTATGGATATTCCAGCAGGAGAAGTTTGGCCCAAAGAGAGAATTAAGGCTCTTAAAGAGGAAATTGAAGCCGCAGGTTTAAGTTTAAAAGTAATTGAATCTGTCAATATTCATGATGATATTAAAATTGGCTTGCCAACTCGTGATAAATATATTGAGAACTATAAAGAAACGATTCGTAATCTTGCTGAATTTGGAATTGAGGTCATTTGTTATAACTTCATGCCTGTATTTGACTGGCTGAAATCAGATTTGGATTATCGTTTAGCTGATAATTCGCAAACGATGGCTTTTGTTGCTGGGGACATTCCAGAAAATCCTCAAGAAATTATTGACCGTGTTCAAGCGGCCGATGGTGGCTTTTCACTCCCAGGTTGGGAACCAGAAAGATTGTCAGAAGTGAAAGACCTCTTTGAAGCCTACAAAAATGTCGATGAGCATAAATTGCGTGAAAACTTTGCCTACTTTCTAAAAGCAATCATTCCCACTTGTGAAGAAGTCGGAATTAAAATGGCGGTTCACCCAGATGACCCACCATATCCTATGTTTGGTCTCCCTCGTGTTGTGAAAAATCGTGAGGATTTAGATTGGATTTGTAATGTTGTAGATAGTCCATCAAATGCAATCACCCTTTGTACCGGTTCAATTGCCGAAGATCCAGCCAATAATGTCTATGAAATTATGGCCGAATTTGTCAAAAGAGACCGGATTCCTTTTGCACATGTGCGAAATATCAAATTTTTGCCAAGTGGTGAAAAAGATTTTTACGAAGCTCCTCATATGTCGGAGTATGGTTCCCTTGATATGTATAAAATACTGAAAGCCATGTATGATAATGGTTTTGATGGATATATTCGTCCAGACCATGGTCGAATGATTTGGGGAGAAACAGGACGTCCAGGCTATGGCTTATATGACCGTGCACTTGGGGCAAGTTATCTTAATGGGCTTTGGGAGGCTCTTGAAAAAAATAATCAGTAAATAAAAGTTTTATGAAGGAATCTATTTTAAAGAACTTTTTGTGAAAAAAATGTGCGGAGACTTTTCTCCGCTAAATTTAGAACGACGGAGTAAGCGTTTCACAAAGTTCACAATTTAACAAAGTTTATGGAAAAATTTGTCAATTTTCACTGACAAAAATATAAAAAGAGGAGAATCTGTTTAAAATGGCAGAAAAACAAAAAACTTCATGGGTTTACACACCAAAAGAAATTAATACAAGGCGTGGTCTTCTTTACGGCTTAACCGATTTAATGGGTGGAGGCTGGAATAACATTGTTTCTGGCGTCATCTTTGTCTTTGTTCTTTCACAAGGAATTAGTCCTCTTTTTACAGGAGCAGTTTTGGGGATTGGTCGGATTATTGATGCCATCTGGTCCCTCTTTTTTGGGGCAATTACTGACCGGTTCTATCGGACAAAATTAGGGCGAAAATATGGACGACGTCATTTCTTTATTGCACTTGGCGGAATATTATTTGCGATTTTATTTCCAATGTTTTGGATTTCAACTAGCAGTTGGCAATATTATCTTTGGGTTTATGTTGCTATTGAAGTGGCGATTTCGATGATATTAATTCCTTGGGAAACTTTGCCTACGGAAATGACGCCTGATTATAAAAAAAGAACGACTCTCTCAGGAAGCCGAATGTTCATTTCGGCAACTGGGACGGCTATTGTCTTCTTTACCTTGGCTGTACTTAAATCATTTAACAATCCTAATGCCTATCTTTATACGGGAATTACTTGGACAGTTATTTTTGTCATTGCCATCTTCACTTCTTGGCGTGCAAGTTGGGAACGTCCCCTAACTCCAGAATTTCTAGCAGAGCTAGATGCTCAACCACGGCTTGGTTTTGGAGGATTTATGAAAAAAACAGTGACAGATTACTTTGGGACTTTCAAAAACAAATCATTCAGGAAGCATTTATTAGTTTATTTACTATCATTTACAGGAAAAGATTTCTATTCTACTTTACTTCCAACTTTTATCGTGATTGGATTGTCTGGAACATCTGCTAATGCTCCTTGGGTCCTTCAAGCCCTCTCGGCATTTGGGATTCTATCAACCATTGCGGCAGTTAAATTGATGGTCACTCGCGGTCCAAAATATTTATTCACTTTGAGTTATTTGTCAATTATTGTCGCCATGCTTGGTTATTTAGTCATTTATCTGACAGGAATTAATAATCCAATGTGGATGCTTGTGATTGTTTCCATTATTTATCAACTTGGACGAGGAATTTTAGAATTTACTCCTTGGAATGTTTTTCCTTTCATTCCAGATGTTGATCGAATTTTTACACATGGAGATAAGGCTGGCGTTTATGCTTCTGTCATGACTTTCTTTCGTAAATCAACAGGGGCACTTGCAACATATATTGCTGGTTGGGCTCTTGAAGAAATTGGCTTTAATTCAACTACAATGACGACTCATACCAATACACCATTAGGCATTCAAAATGGGATTATGTTGATTTTCATCTTTGTTCCAATTGGCTTGTTAGTGGCCGCCTTGATTGCCGCTCGTACTTTCAAACTTAATCGTGCCAATCATGATATTTTGAAAGCTGAACTACAACGCCTTGAAGAGGGCGGCTCAAAAGCTGATGTCACACTAGAAGCACGTCAAGTCGTTGAATTACTGACAGGTCATCCCTATGAAAAATGTTGGCCAGACCAAGCAGATATTTAGTGACAAAAGCTTAAAAGTTTACTGACAGCTTTTGTCAGTAAATTTATCGGAGAAAAACGATGGAAAATCAATTATTAACACTGAAAAATAATGAACTTACTGTCCAAATTAATCCCAAAGGTGCCGAATTAACACATGTGATTGATGCTGAAAATAAATTTGATTTTATTTGGAATGGTTCTGAATGGCCCAAACATGCCCCAATTTTATTTCCAGCCATTGGACGTTCAACTGATGATGAATATTTGCTAGATCAGAAAAGTTACCCGATGCAGCAACATGGATTTGCGTCAGATTATTCCTTTGAAATTATTGAGCAAAAAGATGATCAGCTAAGTTTGTTATTTAAAGATAACGAAGAAACATATCAATCCTATCCTTTTCATTTTGAATTTAAAGTTACTTACCAATTGGTCAGTAAAAAATTAAAGATTCAATTTGACATCAAAAACCTGTCAGTAAAATCCTTGACTTTTGCTTTGGGATTTCACCCGGCTTTTAACTTGTCAGGAACTTTTGAAGATTATCAACTTGCTTTTGAGACTCAGGACACGAGCTTAAAACAATTTGAAATTGTTAAAAATCCCTTTCCTTATCGCTCAGGAAAAATCAAAGAAATTACAAAGTCTGTCAGTAATTTTCAACTTGAAAGAAAATTCTTTGAAAAAGGCTTAGTCATTTTTGACAATAAAATTGAGCAAGTGAAACTTTTTTCACAAAGCTCTGACTATCAATTGACGATGAAAATGGCGGATTTTCCTTATCTTTGCCTGTGGACAAAAGAAGATGAAAATCTTTCATATCTTTGTATTGAGCCATTTCAAGGCTTGCCTGATATTGTCAATCGGAAACAAGAACTTTTGCAAAAAGAAGGGAACATCCTCCTCAAAGCAAATGAGTCTAAAACTTACGAAGTTGAATTAAATTTTAATAGAAAATAATAAAGGAGAATCATGAAATTTTTATCAGAAGATTTTTTACTCAATAGTGAAAGTGCTAAGTTACTCTTTCATAAACATGCGGAAAAAATGCCAATTATTGATTATCATTGCCATCTTGAACCAGCAGAAATTTATGAAAATAAAAAATATGAAAATTTAACACAAATTTGGCTAGGTGGAGATCATTATAAATGGCGGTTGCTCCGTGCGAATGGCATTCCTGAAAACTTAATTACTGGCGATGGTGATGACTACGAAAAGTTTTTAGCCTTTGCTAAAACGCTTGAAAAATCATTAGGAAATCCAATTTATGAATGGACACATCTTGAGTTAAAACGATTTTTTCACATTGATAAGTTGATTTCAAGCGAAACAGCAAAAGAAATTTGGGACGAAGCCAACCAAATGCTCGCAACAGATGATTTCAGTCCACGCGCATTGATTAAAAATTCAAATGTCAAAGTCGTCTGTACAACAGATGACCCCGTTTCAAAGCTTTCTTATCATAAATCATTAGCCAAAGAAGAAAAAGATTTTAAGGTTCTGCCAGCATTAAGACCTGACCATTTAATTTCCATTACTGACGGACATTTTGCAGAATATCTGACGGAACTGTCAGCAGTTTCTGGAATTGAAATAAAAGGTTTTAAGACGATGATTAAGGCACTTGAAGAAAGATTTGAATTTTTCACAAGTCTCGGTGGACGTTTGTCTGACCACTCCTTATCTACCTATACTTTTGCGGAAACGAATGATGTAGATTTAGATTCTATCCTTCAGAAAGCTAAAGAAAATCAAACTTTAACAGACCTAGAATACAATCAATACATTACAGCATTAATCCTTGAAATTATGAAATTAAATAAAAAATTTGACTGGACAATGCAACTTCATGTCAATGTTAAGCGCTCAATCAATGGTCCTGCTCTTCGGAAAATTGGTGAAAATACTGGATTTGATAGTATGGGGACCCAAGCTAACATTTCAGAAGAACTAACCAAACTATTTAGCAAAGCAGCAGAACTTGAAATTATACCAAAAACGATACTCTATTCACTTAATCAAAATGATTGGCTTGAATTAGCGACACTGATTGGCTGTTTCCAAGGTGAAGGCGTTCAACAATTGCAACTGGGAGCTGGTTGGTGGTTCAATGATACAGCCAAAGGAATGGAAAAACAACTCGAAATTTTTGCTTCACAAAGCTTACTGCCCAATTTTGTCGGAATGTTGACCGATTCACGGAGCTTTTTAAGTTATCCACGTCATGAATACTTCCGTCGAGTCCTCTGTAATTTTGTTGGACAATTGATTGAAAGTGGCAGAATTCCCGATGATGAAGCACTTGTCGGAAAAATGATTGAAGATATAAGTTATAACAATGTTCATGACTACTTTGGCTTCTTTAAAAACGAGGATTCTAAGCAATGACTGAATTTATAACACTTGGCGAACCTTTAGTCGTTCTTGCCTCAGAAAATCAGGATATAAGCTTAGAAGCAGCGGACCATTTCAGCAAATATTTAGCAGGGGCTGAGTTAAATGTTGCGATTGGAATGAGTCGTTTAGGACATGAAGCAACTTATATTTCTAAAGTTGGTGATGATTCATTTGGAAATTTTATTATTGAATCAATAAAAAAGGCTAAAATTGACGATTCCTATTTAACCAAAGATAAAAACTACTCAACAGGTTTTTATTTGAAACAAAAAGTGAGTGATGGCGACCCGACTGTCGATTATTATCGCAAAAACTCTGCCGCCGCTAATTTATCTAGTTCTGAACTAGAAACGATAGATTTATCAGAGATAAAAATTGCCCATCTTTCAGGAATTTTTCCTGCCCTTTCTAAGACCAGTTTAAAAACTTTTCAAGCATTCAATCAAAGATTGACTGAGGCTAATATTTTAACAATTTTTGACCCTAATTTACGACCTGTACTTTGGGATAATCAAGAAAAAATGATAAGAACAATCAATGATTTAGCAAAGCGAAGTCAAATCATTCTGCCAGGAATAAATGAAGGCGAAATCTTGACCGGTTCATCTGAACCAGAAAAAATTGCAGATTTCTATCTCAAGCAGAGTCCTCTAACAAAAACTGTTGTTGTCAAATTGGGGGCTGAAGGTGCCTTCGCAAAATTGAAAAGTGGAGAATCATTTACCCTCTCAGGATTCAAAGTGACAAAGGTTATTGATACGGTTGGAGCCGGAGATGGTTTCGCTGTTGGGCTGGAGTCTGCTTTACTTGAAGGGAAAATACTAAAAGAAGCCGTCAAACGCGCCTGTGCGGTTGGGGCCTTAGCGGTTCAAAGTTCAGGAGATAGTGAAGGTTATCCCACAAAAGAAGAATTAGAAGCATTTTATAAGGAGAAGTAATCATGCAAAGAGCAGAATTATTAAATAAAGTGATTGAATCAGGAGTCGTCTCGGTTGTCCGAGCCGAAAGTGGTGAAAAGGCACTAAAAATCGTAGAAGCCGTTGTCTCTGGAGGAATCACATCAATTGAGTTGACTTACTCGGTTCCTCGAGCCAACGAGGTTATTTCTGATTTGGTGGCTAAATATATTGGAACAGAAGTGGTGATTGGCGCTGGAACAGTATTAGATCCAACCTCTGCCCGTTTGGCTATCGTTGCTGGGGCTCAATTCATTGTCAGTCCAAGTTTTAATAAAGAAGTCGCAAAAATTTGCAACCTCTATCAAATTCCTTATGTTCCGGGTGTTTTAACCCCACTTGAAGCGCAAAATGCTTTAGAATACGGTTCAGAGTTAATCAAGCTCTTCCCAGGAGATATTACGGGTCCTAAAATGATTAAAGATTTAAAAGGACCATTTCCTTATATTAATATCCTTCCGTCAGGAGGGGTAAATGTCGATAATGTTGCTGATTGGTTCGCAGCAGGAGCAGTAGCTGTTAGCGCAGGAGGTGGGGTCACTGCTCCCGCAGCCACCAACGATTATGGGATGGTCACTGAAAATGCTAAGAAATTTATGGCAGCTTTTAAGGCAGCTAAGAAATAAGGTTTAGCTATTGATTTTTCCCTCTGAATAATAAAAAAACTTCAAATTTTGGAGTTTTTTTATTTTCTACAGTTCAGTCCAATTATTTTTATTTAGCAAAAGTAATTTGGACTGTAAGCGCTATATTTTGATAAAATAATTGAGTTATAATAAAAAATACAAGGGAGCGTTTCTATGATTAATTATGATTTAGACATTCTCTTTTTTTCAAATCATAAATTATGGAAATTAGAGCGGATACTGGAGGTCACTAATCTTGACAAAGAAAAATTTTATCGAATGCTGGAGGAATTTAATCAAAAATTAGAAAAACAAAGTTTAAAAAAATTGGAATATAAAAATGGACTCTTAGCAATTCCTGATAAAGTAGAAAATTTTGAAGAAACTCGATATTCTATTAATCAAAAGACATTTATTTTAACAGAAGTTGAAAGGCGGTCATTAATTTATTTACTCATTTTTATTAATAAAACGCCACTTTCAATAGCTCTCTTTCAAACCTATCTTCAAGTAAGTAAAAATACGATTTTAAGTGATTTAAAAAAACTTAGAGAGGAGCTAATGAGCGAAAATATTCAGGTTGAATATTCAAGAAAAAAAGGATTTTACCTTAATTTTGAGGAGAAAATGTTGCAGGAGAAGGCTTGGTACTTTTTACAAAATTTATCTGAGGACTCAGGATTTTATATCTTATCAAAAGTTTTAAATGATAAAAAACCATTAACTATTTTTAAGAATAATCAGCTATTGAAAAAGATGATGCAAGAGCTACAGATTGAGATTGTTTATAGTCGCTATCTTTCGACATTACTGTTTGCATGTCTCTTAAGGCATAGAACTTTCGAAAAGAATAGTGAAAACATTAATGACTTACTCAAATCATTAATTATTGGGATGTCAGACGGTAAAAGTGCAATTGGGCAAGATAATGGTTTATACCGAATGGCTTTTAACATCATGGAAAATGTTATGAAACTAGCTGCAATTGAATTTGATGATTTCACAAAGACCTTTATGGCACTATTAGCTCATCTAACTCCTGCATATTATCGAATAAGAAATCATTTTGAATTGAAAAATGTCTTGCTTGAACGAATAAAAAATGAATATCACTCCTTGTTTTTACTGATGGATAATGCCCTTCGTCCATTAAAAGATGAGGTTGGTGAAATTTCAGAATCTGAGAAGGCATATTTTGTGATTTTATTTGGTGGAGAGATTTATAAAAACAAGTACTCAGGGCAGTCATTAAAAGCAATCGTACTCTGTGTGAATGGGATTAGTTCAAGCTTAATTATGCAAAAAAGATTAGAGAGTTTATTTCCAACAATGGAATTTATTTTAAGTGCTCGGGTCTCTCATTTTGAAAAATTACCTATAAATTCATACGATATTATTTTTTCGACAGTTCCTCTAAAATCAGACAAAAAAGTTTATCTTATGTCCGTCTTCCCAGATCAACGTGAAGAAAATAAACTCTATAATCAAGTTTTGCAAGATTTTCAGCTCCCAGGCTTTGCAAAACCATCTGCTCAAACTATTTTAGATTCAATAGAACCTTACATTATTATAAAAAAACCAGCAAGTAAACTGGATTTAATAAAGATTATTGAAAAAAAGTTAAATCGTACAAGAAAAGAAGGGAAACTATCAGGAGTTATGCTAACAGACTTACTTACAAAAGAAAAAATAAGATTTACCAATAAAGAATTAAGCTGGCAAGAAGCAATTGAACTAGCCGCGCAACCCCTTCTTGATAAACATGAAATTGAAGAGCGTTATATCAAAGCTATTATTGATAAAGTAGAGGCTTTCGGTCCTTATATTGACTTAGGATTAGGAATCGCTCTTCCTCATGCTCGTCCAGAGGAAGGAGTCAAAAAATTAGGAATGTCATTTCTAAGATGTGAACATCCCGTAAAACTGATGGATGATGTAAAGCATGAAATTAAACTTTTTATTGTTTTAGCAGCCATTGATAATGAGACCCATCTTAGAGCTTTATCAACACTTACTAAGATATTATCAAATAAAGAACGCTTGAGTCAGTTACTTGCAGCAACAAATGCAGCAGAAATTGAACAAATACTTTTAGAAGAAGAAGGAGAAAAATAATATGAAATTTGCATGTGTATGTCAATCAGGATTAGGAACCAGTTTTATGGTTCAAATGAACATTCAGTCATTATTAGAAGAATCGGAAGTAAATATTGATAATTTTGAACTGGAACATATGGACGTTGGTTCAGCGACACCAGATAGTGCAGATTATTTTTTTGTTGAGGCAACCTTAGTTTCTGCCCTACCCAATATTCCTGAGGGAAAAATTATTCCACTCAGTTCAATTATTGATAAAGAAGTCGCGCGTGAAGGACTTTATAAAGTTCTTGATGAAAATAATATTCCTCATCAATAAGAGATAATAAATCAGGTCTAATTAGGATATAAACAGACTAGAGGAGAAAAAAATGAACGGGATTTTAAACTTTATTGTATCAGTGGCAACGACTCCAGCGCTTTTAGTTGGATTAATTGCCATGTTGGGTTTGATTTTGCAAAAAAAAGCTGCCACTGCAGTTATCCAAGGCTCAATCAAAACATTTGCCGGATTTTTAGTGTTGACGGGTGGAGCCGGAATTTTAGTTACCTCGCTAAATCCCTTTGCAACGATGTTTCAACATGTATTTAATGCTAAAGGAGTTGTGCCATCAAATGAAGCGGTAGTTGCTTTAGCCTTAGTAAAATATGGCACTCCAGCTGCCTTAATTATGATTGTAGGTTTTATTGTGAATGTGATACTTGCACGTTTTACAAGATTCAAATATATTTTCTTGACAGGCCAAGCCATGCTTTATGTTTCAACAATGTCTGCTGTTGTCCTTATTTCAGCTGGACTAGGTAATGGTTGGTTAACAATCTTGTTAGGTGGAATATTTGAAGGAACCTTACTGACAATTACACCCGCACTAACTCAACGCTACATGCGTAAGATTACAGGGAACGACGGGGTTGCAATGGGCCATACTGGAAATATGGGTTACGCACTTTCTGGCTATTTGGGAGAAAAATTAGGGAATAAAGACCCAGAAAAATCAACTGAAAAATTAAATATCCCTAAAAACCTTGGGTTTTTGAGAGATTCTACTGTTTCTATTTCGCTAGTAATGATGGTTGTCTATGTAGGTTTAGCTCTAATTGCTGGTCCACGTTTTGTCGAAAGTTCCTCATTGTCAGCCGGAACTAATTATATTGTATATGCGATTACTCAAGCAGGAACTTTCGCTGCAGGTTTTGTGGTGGTGCTCCAAGGAGTTCGGATGATTTTGTCAGAAATTATTCCAGCATTCCAAGGGATTGCTAAAAAACTTGTCCCAAATTCTAAACCAGCGCTTGATGTTCCGATAGTATTTCCTTATGCACCAAATGCGGTTTTAATAGGATTTTTTGTCTCCTTTATTGTTGGAGTTATTTCTATGCTAATAATGCTTGGCTTAGGAACAACGGTAATTATTCCTGGGGTTGTTGGTATTTTCTTTTGTGGAGGAGCAGCTGGTGTTTATGGCAATGCTTTTGGTGGTCTACGTGGGGCGATTATCGGCTCACTTGCAAATGGATTACTATTAGCTTGGGGTCCACTATTAATTTTGCCTGCTTTAGGTTCATTTGGGGCAGATGCGTCTTCGACCTTTGCTGACTCTGATTATATTGTATCAGGAGGCTTACTAGGAGTAATGGGAAAAGCTGGTTCAGGGCTATTGATTGTCTTTATTTTAGCTTTCTTGGCAATTGTTTTAATAACTAGCTTAATTTTGAACAGGAGAGATAGACTTCATTCTAAAAAATTAAATAAATCGAATAAATTATCGTAAAAAATTTATATTCTAATAAACCAAGCAATAACAAGCCTTTTCACCGAAATTAAAAAGATTTTCATATAAAAACTAAAAAAAAGAAAAAGATTTTAATTTCGGAGAATGAAAACCGTTTCTAACTTGTGTTATAATGTGAGTATAAATAAAAAATATGGAGAAATCTTATGTTTGATACTACTGATCAATTGGCTGTAAATACGATTCGTACTCTATCATTAGATGCGATTCAAAAAGCAAATTCAGGACATCCTGGACTTCCAATGGGCTCTGCCCCAATGGCTTATGTACTTTGGAGCAAGTTTCTTAATGTAAATCCAAAAACGAGTCGTAAATGGTCAAATCGTGACCGTTTTGTCTTGTCGGCTGGTCATGGTTCTGCAATGTTATATAGTTTGTTACACTTGGCAGGATATAATGTAACGACTGATGATTTAAAAGGTTTCCGTCAATGGCAATCAAAAACACCAGGACATCCAGAAGTTAACCATACAGATGGTGTCGAAGCAACAACAGGTCCTTTGGGACAAGGAATTGCCAATGCTGTTGGAATGGCAATGGCTGAGGCACATTTAGCTGCACAATATAATAAACCTGGTTTTGATATTGTTGACCATTATACTTATGCCTTAAATGGTGATGGTGATTTAATGGAAGGTGTTTCACAAGAAGCAGCTTCACTTGCAGGTAAATTGAAACTTGGCAAATTGATTCTTTTCTATGATTCAAATAATATCTCTCTTGATGGTGATTTATCCATGTCATTTATTGATGATATTCAAAAACGTTTTGAATCATATGGCTGGCAACATTTATTGGTAAAAGATGGTAATGATTTAGAAGAAATCGCAGCAGCTGTTGAAGTGGCTAAAGCTGAAAAATCTAAACCAACAATTATTGAAGTTAAAACAGTCATTGGTTTTGGTGCCGAAAAACAAGGAACTTCAGCAGTTCACGGAGCCCCTCTTGGAGCTGACGGTGTAGCTTTTGCTAAGAAAGCTTATGGTTGGGATTATCCAGAATTTACTGTTCCAGAAGAAGTTTCAAAACGCTTTTTAGAAACAACAGTTGCGCGTGGTGAAGCGATGGAGCAAGTATGGCGTAGCACTTTTGATGATTATTCTGAAAAATATCCTGAGCTTGCTGAACAATATGTAAAAGCTTTTGAAAATGAAACACCAGAGCTTACATTGACCAAACATGAAATGGAAACAAGTAAAGCAAGTCGTGTGACTTCCCAAGAAGCTATTCAAGAACTATCTGCTCAAATGCCAAATCTCTGGGGAGGGTCTGCTGACCTTTCAGCTTCAAATAATACAATGGTTAAAGTTGAAGAAGACTTCATGCCAGATAACTATGTTGGACGTAATATTTGGTTCGGTGTACGTGAATTTGCAATGGGTGCCATTATGAACGGAATTGCTTTGCATGGTGGAACTCGTGTTTATGGTGGAACATTCTTTGTCTTCTCAAACTATATGCTTCCTTCTGTTCGGATGGCTGCTCTACAAAGCTTGCCAGTTACTTATGTCTGGACACATGATTCGATTGCTGTCGGTGAAGATGGACCAACTCATGAACCTGTCGAACAACTGGCTTCTGTTCGTTCAATTCCTAATTTGGATGTGATTCGTCCAGCTGATGGAAATGAAGTAGTGGCTGCATGGCGTCGTGCTGCATCAAGTAAAAGCCGTCCAACCGCACTTATCTTGACTCGTCAAAATCTTCCAGTTTTGCCTGACACATATGAATTAGCCGAAGAAGGTTTAAATCGTGGGGCTTATATTCTTTCTAAAGAAGAAGGTAAACTTGAAGGAATCATCATTGCGACTGGTTCAGAAGTAGCATTAGCTCTTGAAGCGAAGAAGACTTTAGGTTCTGGTATTCGTGTTGTTTCAATGCCTTCAATGAATATCTTTGACGAGCAGTCAGCAGACTATCGCGAAGAAATTTTACCTAAATCAGTTAGACGTCGTTTAGCGATTGAAGCTGGAACAAGTTACGGTTGGGGTAAATATATTGGACTTGATGGTGCAACAGTCACAGTAGACACTTGGGGCGCTTCGGCACCAGCAAATATCGTTCTTCCGGCTTACGGATTTACCGCTGAAAATGTAATTAAAGTATATCAATCTTTAGATTAAGTAATCTATAAAATAAGCTTTGACAGATGTCAAGGCTTATTTGTTTGTCAGTAAATTGAAATAATGGTGAGGGGAAATGATGGCTTTTTGGCATAAGAATAAAAAAGAAGATGAGCCTAATTTGGCTGATATTGATGCAAGTTTTAAGAAAAATGAAGCTGGATTATTAAATAAAAAAACTAAAGTTATGGAAAATTCAGAAGAACTCGCAGTTGATGAAAAACTGTTAGATTTTAATTTTGAGTGGAAGATTGAAAATCCTTTTGATGAAATGGTAAAAAAGTTTGAAAATGGGGAAGAGATACATCTGCAGAATTTTGAAGAAATTCCTTATCGTTATAGTGGCTCGGAGGGATTAGCTTCGTTGACATTTTCTAAAGAGGGTTACTATCTTGAACTTTCTGAGGGGGCAGCAATTTTTATAGAAAATATAAAATTAGATACGCAGATTTATTTTTCAATTTCGATGACTTATGAGTCTTTTACTAGCCATTGGGAGGCTCAAGTAATGGTAACGGAAGATGTGAATCAGGATAATCAAGTTTCATTCGATGATAAAAACGTAGAGCACCCTTATCTGTCCTTACTTAAATATGATTTTGATATGCCAAAAGTCAAAGAACAGTTTAAAACAATCATTTTTAAAGAATTTTTAGCAGCCTATTTTCAAGTGAATGAAAGCAAATATTCAACTAAGAATCTTGGAAATTTTAAAGGTATTGATAGCTTTGTACTGCTAGGGATACCTGAGTATTTCCTACCAGATAAATATCCAGAAGCTACTTATGATGTTTCGGCAGCGAATCCTTTTGAAGAAATTGTTCAAAAATATGGAGAGCGCTTGGCACTCAAATTTGATGGTTTTCAAGAAGATTATCAAGAGGAAACAGAACTTTATCTTAGCCAAAAAGAGGGGGACGATGACTTTATTCAGGTTATGATTAGTCCTGCAGATGTAATTTTTACACTTAGTAAAGCTGGTAAAACAGTAACTTTTGATTTTGATGAATTTGGCAAACTTTATATGATTGATAAAAATTTTGAGGATAAAGAATATATTCAACGCTGTGTAGATAAATTTTTAGAAGTTTATTTTATGTTCAATCAAAGTGAATTTTCAATGACGAATTTAGGAAATATGCTGTGTTAATTCTAAAGTTTTTTTATCAAAATTCCCTAAATGTATAAAAATAATAAAAAGTAGGAGATAAATATGGGAATTTTACTTGCAATTCTTGCGGGTGGGGGCTCGCTTTTGAATTTTATGTATGCTCAAAACCAACTGATTCAATATTTACTGACAGCTCTGTCAGTGGTTTCCTTGTTTGTTTATCAAGGAAAACGGACAAGAACGTCTTATCAGAATAATGGCGTATCTATTTTTACAATAAGATTTGCTATTTGTGTTATAAGTTTTGTGGGTTCAGGCTCAATATTGCTTGCCTTCTTGTTTCATTTGAATTAATATGATAGAATAGGTCTATGCGATGAGTCGAATAATTCTACTTTTGTAGAATTTCGAAGCTAAGGAGTGCTGGGAAATTGAGTTTTCCGCGCAGGAAGCGTGAGCATTTGTCAAAATGTGTGAACCTTTTTGACACACTTTTAGTGCCTTAAAAAGCCCTTGTAAAAGGGCTTTTTTTGTTAGTCTCTTTAAATAAATCAATTTCTTTAAAAAAACAGGTCGAAAAACAATATTTTACCAAATAAATTGTATATTTCGAGGTTATTATTAGCAATAGTTAAGAATAATATGATAAACTTATAGTGTCACATGTTTTATGTAATTTTAAAAATAGAAAGGAAATTATCATGGATGTTTCATGGATGACAAAATATATTGTTGAGGGGTTAGGAACATTACTCCTTGTCCTACTCGGTAATGGTACAATTGCAGGAGTGACGCTCAAAGGCTCTAAAAATGAGGGCATGGGAGGACTTGCGATTGCTTGGGGATACGGAATTGCAATTCTAGTTCCTGTTCTTGCTTTTGCAAATGTTTCAGGGGCTCATATTAACCCAGCAATTACACTCGGACTTGCTTCAGCTGGTCTATTCCCTTGGGCTCATGTTGCGCAATATATTTTAGCACAACTTATTGGTGCAATTATTGGTCAGTTACTCGTCGTAGCGATTTACAAAGAATACTTTGCTAAAACTAATGATGGAGCAATTGCTTTAGGTGCTTTTGCTACAACTAATGCTTTAGACAACGGTTCAAATCGTGGGAAAGCAATTTTCAATGGATTTGTCAATGAAGTAATCGGAATGTTTGTATTTGTTTTCGGAATTCTCAGTTTTACAACGAACTTCTTTGGCGCTGAATCAATCAAATGGATGACAAGTTACGCTCAACAACAAGGAGCCGATGTTACATCTAATGCAACAGTAAGCCAAATTTGGGCTTCAGTTTCAGGGGCCTCATCATCTAAAATGATTGGTGCCCTTGCGATTGGTTTAATGTTTGTTGGCTTGGTTACAGCATTTGGTGGACCAACTGGTGCAGCATTGAATCCAGCGCGTGACCTTGGTCCTCGTATCGTTTATAGTTTCTTACCACAATCAGTTGTTGGTGAAAACAAAGACGCTAAATGGTGGTATGCATGGGTTCCAGTTGTTGCCACAATTGTTGGTGCAGTAATTGCAGCTACCGTATTTAAACTCATGTTTAAATAAAATTAAGGGATAATAGATTGAGTGTTGAGTGTTAGAACTTCAGCAGGATTTCTACCCCTTTTTAATCAAAAATAGATCTCCGATTCAGGAGATCTATTTTATTTTGTTTACTAGTTATATTCTTTCTTTTTTATGAATGTTTTGTGGTAGTATCATTTGTAGACTCTTTGTGTCCTATTTGAAAAATACTTGGATAACTAGTGGGTTACTTACTCAGAATACAAGGGCTTGACTGAAGTGAGATGGCTTTTCTATCTTTTGACCAATTTATTTTCAATCCTAAAACTTAATAAGTGAATTTTATGAAAAACTCACAATATTTTGACCTTTATTTTTTTTACTTTACTTAATTTTGTTGACCTTATAAAAAAATCATTTTTTCTGAATCAATCTAAAATTATTAATTTTGAATATGTTAATTTTACTTATGGATGATTTTTCGCAACTTTCAATTGGAAAACAAGGAGAAGTTATTATAGCATCAAAGCTCAGATGGATGATCAAAAAATTGGAACAATAGGGGAAGACTATTATGAAAAAATTAAGGGTTTTTAAGTTATCGTTATGTTTTAAGTTAAATTTAGTGTAAAATTAAAATGAAATTATTTATGAAAAGAGAGTATAATGTTTAACCTTGATTTGACTAAAATTACGTTTCCTATAATCTTGTTAGGATTAGTAGTTTATATTTTTTTCATTCTCATAGAAATGCTAATTGTGTGGATATTTTGTAATGATGATTTTGAAATTAGTCTTAGACTATTTTGGTTCTTGTTTTTTTTCCCATATGGAGCAGCATTTGTTATTGCTTCGCATATCTAACGTCTGATGGCGTTTTTTTTTACAAAAAAGTAGAGATTTTTTGTCTTCAGGCTTATTTTTTTACAAATTCCACAGCATCAGTGGTTCCTAAACTTCCATCCTTACTTATCTGTTGAAATTTAATATGGGTTTTGTTAATTGGTGTGATGTGAAATTCAGTTCCTTGTTTACTTACAAGTTCGATTTCCTTTTTATCACTTTCGTTAGTGTATTCTTTTGAGCATTTAGAAACTTTTCCATCACTCCCTGATCTGATTTCCCATATGTCATCCTCTTCGGAAAAAGTGTAAGTAACATCCCAAGTTTTACTGTACCATTTTCCTTGTAACCAATCTGCTGAATCTTTTCTATTCTGGCAACCACTTAATAAGATTAAACCCAAACCTAAAGTTAAACCTCCAAGAATTATTTTATTCATATTCTTTCTCCAGATTTATTTTTATTCATAGTATCAAAAGTTTTACTTTAAAGCAAGGCACTTAGCTTAAACATTTTTTATTGGTCAGTGGCATATCCATTTTGTTTGAAAATACATATAAAAATTTATATAATAAGCATATCTATGCATAAGTAATTTATTGTATAAAGTAATTTAGTGTATAGTAAGGTGTCCGATCTTGATTAGACACCTTTTATTATTCATTTAACTTATGAAAAGACACTGGTTCACATTCTATTTATGTGATAACTAGGATTTCTAATAGGTTAGGTAGTTTGACATTGAATCAAATTAGTGTTACTATGAATGAGTAGATTTTGTCATGAGTAAAATGTTTTATAGATTCACTTTTCGCAATATAAGATTTACAATTTTGTCGAAAGGAAATAAATATTATGGCAAATGGAACAGTAAAATGGTTTAACGCTACTAAAGGATTTGGTTTTATTACTTCTGAAGATGGTCAAGATTTGTTCGCACACTTCTCAGCAATCCAATCTGATGGATTCAAATCACTTGACGAAGGTCAAAAAGTTGAATTTGATGTTGAAGAAGGTCAACGTGGACCTCAAGCAGTTAATATCACAAAAGCATAAAATAAATCTGAGAAACTAGACAAAGTTCCAAAGCAATTGCTTTGGAACTTTGTCTAGTTGGTTAAGAAAAGAGCCCGTCCCCTTGCTCCTGTCAAAAATTAGGACACTCTAAAAAGGGAGATTTTTATTTAGTCAAATATGATATAATGAAAGAGTCTTAAACGTAGGTGTCAGCAATTTGCTGACACTTTTTGAGTTTAACAAGAGTAGTGTATTTTCTGAGATACAAAAAACAGTTGGGTAACTCTAAATAAAAGATGATTATTTATCAGTAAGGAAGATTTTTTCTTGCCCTTAGAACTTAAAAGCGCTATAATGATTATAATTTACTGAAAAGGACAGACAATTATGACACAATATAATATCGCGGTCGTTGGGGCTACTGGTGCCGTAGGAACAAGAATGCTTGAGCAATTAGAAAAATCTACTCTTCCAATAGAAACCGTACGTGCACTTGCCAGTAAACGTTCGGCGGGTAAAATTGTAGAGTTCAAAGGTCAAGAGCTTGTCATAGAAGAGTTGACTGAGGACAGTTTTGAAGGCATTGATATCGCTCTGTTTTCAGCTGGAGGTTCAGTTTCTGAAAAATTTGCCCCATATGCTGTAAAAGCTGGAGCGGTAGTTGTGGATAATACATCGTTTTTCCGTCAAAATCCTAATGTTCCTTTGGTTGTTCCAGAAGTTAATGCACATGCACTTGAACAACATAATGGAATTATTGCTTGTCCTAATTGTTCAACAATTCAAATGATGATTGCTTTAGAGCCAATTCGTCGTGCTTATGGGCTTGAACGTGTGATTGTCAGTACTTATCAAGCAGTATCTGGTGCTGGTCAGTCCGCAATTAATGAAACAAATCGTGAACTTCAAGAAGCGCTTGATGGAAAAGCACTGACAGAATTGTCAGCAGAAATTTTACCATCTGCTGGTGATAAAAAACATTATCCAATTGCTTATAATGCGCTTGCACAAATTGATGTATTTACTGACAACGATTATACTTATGAAGAAATGAAAATGACCAATGAAACTAAGAAAATCATGGAAGATGATTCAATTGCGGTTTCGGCAACTTGTGTCAGAATTCCAGTTCTCTATGGTCATTCTGAATCAGTTTATGTTGAAACGAAAAAAGAAGCAGATATTGCTGAGGTCAAGCGTCTAATTTCTGAGTTCCCAGGGGCGGTCTTGGAAGATGATGTCGCACATCAAATTTATCCACAAGCCATTAATTCAGTTGGGCGTCGTGAAACTTTTGTGGGCCGTATTCGTCGTGATTTGGATGCAGCCAATGGGATTCATCTTTGGGTAGTTTCTGACAATTTACTCAAGGGAGCTGCTTGGAATTCTGTCCAAATTGCCGAAACGTTGCATGAACGTGGCTTGGTTAGACCAACTAAAGAATTAAAATTTGAATTGAAATAAGGTATTTAGATGAGCTATGTCAGCGATATCCGTAAGAAAATTGGACATGATCTATTAATTTATCTTGGATCTGGCGTCATTGTTTATGATGATGGGAAAATTCTTTTACAAGAACGAAAAGATAATGGTAAATGGGCTTTGCATGCCGGAGGAATTGAGGTTGGTGAAGAACTTGAAGAGACTGCTCGCCGAGAGTTACTCGAAGAAACAGGATTAAAAGCGGGAAATCTTGAGCTTTTAGGGATTTATTCGGGTCAAGACCGCTTTATCACGTATCCAAATGAAGACCAAGTTTATATGCCAGGGGTTTACTATATTTGTCGTGATTTTGTAGGTGATTTAAGACCACAAAATGAGGAGGTCAAGCAACTCAAGTGGTTTGAAATTACTGAGATCCCTAAAAATATTCATGAGCCAAATCGACGTGTTATTGAAGATTTTATTCGAAAAATTTCCAAAGAGTAACGATGAAATAATATTTTTGACCTTATTTACTAAAGTATGCTATAATGAATCAAACAAAATTAGAGGTTGCAAAGACGAAAAAATTAGTGGAGCGGTGGACGCAATGAAACTGATGGCGGCGTTCTTTGCCGAAAGAAAAATTGTCACAGAATTTTTCTTGGGCTGTATGGTTAAATCCTACAGACTGTCTTTCTGTCAGTACTGACAGAAGGGGGAGCTAATCAAAATCATTTTTGACGAACTTTTGAGAACCTCTTTTGCATAAAAAGAGGTTCTTTTTGACCTCTTGACAGAAGCTTATCAATAAGCTCACCCAAAAGGAGAAGACATGTCAGCAAAAGAAACAATTGAAAAATTAAAAAAAGCACGAATTATCACGGCTTTAGTGACACCCTTTAAAGAAAATGGCCAAATTAATTTTGAAGCATTTCCAAAACTTGTTGAGGATTTGCTTGCCAGTCATACAGAAGGGCTTATTTTAGCAGGAACGACAGCCGAATCGCCAACGCTCACGCATGATGAAGAATTAGAAATTTTTGCCTCAATTAATCAGCTCGTAGATGGACGGGTTCCTTTGATTGCCGGCATAGGAACTAATGATACTCGGGATTCAGTTGAGTTCATAAAAGAAGTTGCAAAATTAGGTTATATTGATGCAGGACTAGCGGTGACTCCTTATTACAATAAACCTTCCCAAGAAGGCATTTATCAACATTTTAAAGCAATAGCAAGTGCTAGTGACTTACCAATTATTTTGTATAATATTCCAGGACGAGTAGTGACTGAAATTCTACCAGATACAATTTTACGTTTGTCCCAGTTGGAAAATGTAATTGCAGTTAAAGAGTGTACAAGTACTGACAACCTAGCTTATCTTATTGAGAATGTACCAGAAGATTTTCTTGTTTACACTGGAGAAGATGGCTTAGCTTTTCATGCGAAATCTCTAGGAGGGCAAGGAGTCATCTCGGTTGCCAGCCATATCTTGGGGCAAGAATTTTTTGAAATGTTTGCTGAAATAGACCATGGCTCGATTCAAGAGGCCGCGGCTATTCAAAGAAAAATATTACCAAAAATCAATGCGCTCTTTAGTGTGACAAGTCCAGCACCAATTAAAACAGTCTTGAACAATAAAGGTTATGCAGTTGGAGGATTACGCTTACCACTTGTCGCTTGTACTGATCAGGAAGCAAAAATAATTATTGAACAAATTGAAAATTAAAAATACCTTTAAAGGTATTTTTTTTATTAAAATATTCTTGTCAGTATTCAATTGACTTAATTTTGCCGTTTGTTTCTAATAAGTTTAGAATTGAAGTGATTTCATAATTTTTAGGTAACTTCAAATATAAATCAACTCTCAAACAATTATTTGATTTCTTTTCAACTTTTAAACTGAGAATTTTAACCTGCTCATCTTTTAATTGATTTTGAAGAAGTTGAAGTCCTTCAAGGTTTTCCAACTGAAGAATAAGATGGTCACTTGTTGCTGATTTTATCCAACGATAATTCTGATGTAAAATAATTTGAAAGAGCAAGATGAGTAAAGTGGCAACAATACCTATAAAATATAAGCCAGAACCGATTGCCATTCCGATACCCGAAGTCGCCCAAATCCCAGCGGCAGTCGTTAAACCATTTACCGATTGATTGTGAACAAAAATCATCCCTGCTCCTAAGAAACCAATACCACTAACAATTTGAGCAGCTATTCTGGAAGGGTCCAGACTGACCCCATGAGTGCTAATGATGTCCATAAATCCGTATTTGGAGACAATAATCATCAAAGCAGCACTTAAGGCAACAATTAAATGGGTCCGGATTCCCGCATTTTTTGAACGACTATTTCTTTCGTAACCAATCGCATATCCGCAAATTCCGGCTAGGATTAGACGAATCAACCAATCCATTTGTGTTAAGAAAGTAATCTGCATAAAATTTCCTCCTTGTCATTTAAAACTTACTTTCCATTATATCGCTATTTTAATTAGAAAAAAAGTAAGACTCATAAAAAATGAAACAGACTTGCTTTTTTGCTTGCTTTGGGTTAAACTTATATTAGTGTATTCTCGGTAGAGATTGGAATGCCAATCTCTTTTATTTTAATTCTCATTAGAGTTATCTTTTCAATATCGCTTGTCCCACTCGACCGATTTCGAGAGTGAATAAGGCAAGGAAATTGCAAAAAACAGGACTGTAAATTTACTGACAGAATTTGTCAATAACTTACAGATTCTTTTTATATCGAAAAAATTATAAATTACACTGACAAGAAAGGTTTTTATGTCTAATATTAAAATCACCCCATTAGGTGGTGTACGTGAATTTGGTAAAAACATGTATTTGGTTGAAGTTGAAGAGCAAATTTTTGTGCTTGATGCAGGGCTTAAATACGCTGAAATGGATCAACTTGGTGTTGATTTTGTTATTCCTGATATTACATATCTCTTAGAAAATGCTGACCGCGTAGCTGGAATTTTCTTAACCCATGGGCACGCGGACTCTATTGGCGCTTTGCCTTATATTGTTTCTGAATTAAAAGTTCCTGTATTCGGTTCAGAATTGACAATTGAACTTGCAAAAATTAATGTAAAAAATTATGCTGACAGCCGTAAGTTTAATGATTTTCATGTTGTCACTGAAGATACAGAAATTGACTTTGGTAAAGCAGTGATTTCTTTCTTCTCAACGACACATACGATTCCAGAAAGTTTAGGAATTGTCATCTCAACAACTGACGGGAACATTGTTTATACAGGTGATTTCCGTTTTGACCCAGCGGTTGCCAAAGGTTACCGTACAAACATGCGTCGCTTAGCGGAAATTGGAAATAGTGGCGTTCTTGCCTTGCTTTCATCATCACCAAATGCTTTGTCAACAATGCAATCTGCCAGTGAACATGAAATTTATGAAAAAATTTATGACCACATTGATGACAATGAAGGACGGGTCATTATTGCTTGTAACGCAGGTAACTTAGGACGAATTCAACAAACGATTGATGCAGCAATCAAGCTCGGTCGTCGTGTCGCCTTTACTGGTGAGGATATGGACCAAATTATTGAAACAGCAACTCGTCTTAATAAATTACAAATTGTTGATAAAAAATCAATCATTAAACCAGCTGAAATCAAAAAATTTGCTGATAATGAATTAGTTATTTTAGAAACAGGACGAATGGGTGAGCCTCTCAAAGCATTGGGAGATATGGCTCATCGCCGTCATAAATACGTTAAAATTAAAGATGGAGATTTAGTCCTTGCTGTGACAAGTCCATCTGTCTCTTATGAAACAACGATTGCTCGTATTGAAAATGAAATCTATAAAGCTGGTGGTGTCATGAAAATGTTGGCTTCAGATTTGAAAATATCTGGTCATGCTAATGCCCGCGACTTACAATTTCTTCTTGATATCTTCCGTCCAAAAAACTTGATTCCAATCCAAGGTGAGTACCGCGAACTTAGTGCTCATGCTGATTTAGCTATGGAAATGGATATTTTGCCAGAGCATATCTTTATTGCCAAACGCGGTGAAACCGTAAGTTTGGAAAATGGAGACATGGTTCCTGCTGGAGTCATTCAAGCTGAAAATGTTATGATTGATGGTTCAGGAGTTGGAGATATTGGATCGGTTGTTTTACGTGACCGTAAAGTCTTGTCAGAAGATGGAATTTTCATTGCGGTTATCACGATTTCTAAGACAGAACGCAAAATTGTCAGCAAATCTCGCGTTCATACTCGTGGTTTTGTTTATGTTAAAACATCGCGTGACTTGATGCGTGAAGCTGGTGAGTTAGTAAATGAAACAGTTGACAAATATCTTGCAGGTAAAGAATTTGATTGGGCAGAAATTAAAGGTTCAATTCGTGATGCTCTTGGTAAATTCTTATATGAGCAAACAAAACGTAAACCGGTGATTCTTCCAGTCGTGATGGAAGCCCGTCAACCTCAAGATTTAAACAAACGTTACACCAAAAAAAATCATAATAAAAAATAAAAGTTACAAAATCTCCTTTTTTTCGTATAGAAAGTTAGGAGGTTTTTTATGTCAAAAAAATCGATTAAGAAAATTACAATGACCGTTGGAGTAGGATTACTGACAGCCATCATGAGTCCTTCTGTCATCAATCAGCAAGTAGTGTTAGATTCGTCAGTAGAAGCGGCGAGTGCGAAAATCACCTATACAGATGCTCAGCAAGTTACTTACAGTTTGGATACAGTAGCAAAAACTGCCGAGGTTACGTCATTTTCTGGTCCGGCCGGTGCTGATATTATCATTCCAGATGTAGTTGTAAGTAACGGTCAAACCTACGCTGTAACTTCAATTGGAACTTATGCATTTTCAAATACAGGAATTCATTCGGTTATTATTGGAAATAATGTTGTGGACATTAATACAAGTGCCTTTCAAACTACGGCTGCCTATTCAGATTATTATAAAAATGCTTTAACAGAAGTTGTTTTGGGACAAAGTGTCCAAAACATAAAAACAGACGCTTTTGCTGGGAATGCTTTGACCAGTATCATATTTCCAAATTCAGTCGTTAAGATTGCAACGAGAGCCTTTGCTAATAATAATCTGACCGAACTTTCTTTTGGACCAAATGTAACTGAAATCATGCCTAAAGCATTTCAAAGCAATCAAATAAGTTCAATCACATTTGATGCTGACTCACTGACAACAGTTGATTCGACAGCATTTTCAGGAAGTCCTGTTTGCTTTTTGAGCTTGGGAAATGGAGTGAGTTTAGCTGATGATGCCTTTAATAAAGTTAGTACTCTTTTTGGACAATTAACTGATTTACCAACAAGTGGAATTCGAACAATTATAGTAGATAGTAATGGAATTTTGGAAAAAAGTTGGACAAATACTGAAAGTTCAAATTCTACAAATAATAACCCAAATAATCCGAGCACAGATTCAGCAATTTCAGATGAAGTAACTGACCAGTTGGATTTGTCTGATGCCTCTGATAATAGTTCCTCCAACGATTCAACAACAACGTTACCTAATCAAGATGAAAAATTAGAACCTAATTCAGAGTCTGATTCCAGTTCTTTAGGCTCCAACTCGAATGAGAATCCCACTAATGGTTTAGACTCAGATTTATCAATGGATTCAGTTTCTAATGAACAAAATGATTCTAGTTTAGATTCGACCAGTTCAGTTCCAACAACTTCAAATACTGAAAACTCAACCCTACCCTCTTCTGAGGAAACTGATAATCCTGATAATAATTCAGACCTAAACCCATCAGAAAATGAGGGAACCATCTTGAACCAAGAAGCTAACAATAGTTCACTCGCTTCTTCAACATCGGTAGATCCCAGCAATTCAGGGAATGATTCCAGTGCTCAAGCTAATGAAAATACAAGTCCTATATTATCTTCCCCAGATATAGTTGATAATGCTAGTAATAGTTCAGGTTCAGATGTATCGGCTAATACAAATCTAAACCCAAAAACTGAAACTCCTCCGACGACTCCTCCAGAGATAAGCAAAGGGTCAGAAACAGCCCCAAAAAGTCCAAATACAGAAAGCTCAACTTCAAACTCACCCTCTTCTGAAGTTACTAACAATTCAGCTAGTAATTCTAGTTCAGATTTACCAATAAACCAAGAGACAAATTCGAGTACCACTACTACCACCACAATCCCATCAGAAGGTATCGACTCAGAAACAGCTCCAATAAGTTCAAATACAGAAAATTCGACCTCAAACTCACCCTCTTCTAAAGTTACTGACAATCCAGCTAGTAATTCTAGTTCAAACTTACCAACAAACCAAGAGATAAATTCGAGTACAGCAACCACCACAATCCCATCAAAAAGTATCGATTCAGAAACGGCCCCAATAAGTTCAAATACAGAAAGCTCATCTTCAAACTCAGTCTCTTCTGAAGTTACTGACAAGTTAGCTAGTAATTCTAGTTCAGACTTGTCAACAAACCAAGAGAAAGATTTAAAGACAGAAGAAAATCCTCCATCAATAACTGTAGAAACTAGTAATGCAAAATCATCCCAAACAGGTTCAATTACAGAAAGTTCAAAACCGGATTTTGCCCTAACTAATAGTACTGATGAAAGTTCTAGTCCAGAATCACTGACTGACAAAAAAACTAGTTCAAGTTCAGAAATCAAAACGGACCAATCTGTCCCAACTTTTGAGTTAGAAGAGTCAGAAGGAAGTCAAACTACGAACACAAGTGTTATTAATAAAATTATCGAAAGTAGAAAAGATACAGAAGAAACAATAGCTATATCAGCTCAAAGTAAAGTTGATTCTAATAAATCTGCTACTGCAAATTTATCAAAAGAATTGGATAAAAACCAACTAGTTGATGAAAAGCCACTAAAAGAGTCACCTGATAAGTCAGCTGATTCAGGCAAGCAGCTTCCAGTTGCTCCAGCAAATAGTCAGGAGAGCAGTGATAAAGCAGCCAGTCCACAAAACATTTTACAAATATTGCCTAATTTACCTGAAAAAAATACGATTAATAAAGTCGAGCCAGAGGATTCAAATTCATACTTAACAGAACAAAATCCGGCCCAGAATTTGAAAGAAATTCTGCCTATACTAAAAAACAGTCCGATAGATTCAGCGAACATTGACCAAGGAATAATTAAAAAAATATTAAAGTCCAATAAAGAGGTCCAAAAAAATCAGTTACAACTTTCGAAAAATTTACCGCTAGCATTAGATTCAGATAAAATCAGTAATGTAAGATTAATAGCTAAAGATAAGCAAAATCAAAATGAGGATGAAAGTTGGAAAACAAGTCCTGACTTTGACAGGATTGCAGTGGAAAAGAGCGAAATGACTTTGACAACTCCTGATTCTAGCACTCAAAATTCGGGTATTTCAAGTAAGAGCGATAGTGATAATTTGAACCAAGAAGGACAATTCAATATAGTAAATCGAGATAAATTGTTTTCTGAAAGGGAAGAAGCTGGCGCGATAATTAGTGATAATCATAAATTAGATCATACTGATGGGCTAAGTAAAAATAATACAAAAATTAAGTATTTCATTAGTCTTTTAATAATCATCATTGGAAGTGCTATAGAATGGTTCATTATATTTTTCAAAAAGAGAAAAAAAGATAATAACTAAAACTTTAGATGTATTCAAATTTAAGTAAAGAAATGTTATAATGAAGTAATTGTAAAAAATAGAATTGGATTATAAAATATGGCATTTGAAAACTTAACGGAACGTTTACAAAACGTTTTTAAAAATCTGCGTGGAAAGAAAAAAATTACTGAGACAGACGTCACAGAAATTACAAAAGAAATTCGAGTAGCTCTTCTTGAAGCCGACGTTGCTCTCCCAGTTGTCAAAAAATTTATTAAGGCAATTCGTGAGCGAGCTGTCGGTGTTGAAGTATCAGAGGCTTTGAACCCAGCTCAACAAGTTATCAAAATTGTTGATGAAGAATTAACAGCTATCTTAGGCGGTGGTGAAGCCGAATTACTCAAATCTCCTAAAATCCCAACAATTATCATGATGGTTGGTTTGCAAGGGGCAGGTAAAACAACCTTTGCTGGTAAACTTGCAAAAAAACTTAAAGAAGAACAAAATGCTCGCCCACTGATGATTGCAGCCGACGTTTATCGTCCAGCAGCGATTGACCAATTAAAAACCTTGGGAGAACAACTTGACATTCCTGTTTATGATGAAGGAACGTCTGAAAAACCCGTTAATATTGTCCGTAATGGTCTTTTAAAAGCTCAAGAAGAACGTAAAGATTATGTGTTGATTGATACGGCAGGTCGTCTTGAAATTGATGATACATTGATGAATGAGCTTCAAGAGATTAAAGCACTCGCGCAACCAACAGAAATTTTACTCGTTGTTGATGCGATGACTGGTCAAGTGGCCGCACAAGTGGCTAAAACTTTTGATGAAAAATTGGATATTACCGGTGTTATTATCACTAAACTCGATGGGGACACACGTGGTGGTGCGGCTTTATCAATTCGTGAAATTACCGGAAAACCTATTAAATTTACAGGGACTGGTGAAAAATTAACCGACCTTGAAGTTTTCTACCCTGATCGTATGAGCTCAAGAATTCTTGGTATGGGTGATATGCTCACTCTGATTGAGAAGGCGCAAGCTAATTATGATGAGGAACAATCTGCAAAACTCGCTGAAAAAATGGCTGATAATCGTTTTGATTATGAGGATTTTGTTGAGCAACTAGATCAAGTTACAAATATGGGACCAATGGAAGATATTATGAAAATGATTCCAGGAATGTCACAAATGCCTGGCTTGGATAAAGTTAAAGTTGACCCTAAAGATGTTGCTAGAAAACGGGCAATGGTTTTGTCAATGACCCCAGCTGAACGTCATTTAGAAGCAGAACTATCGCCAGCTCGTCGTCGTCGAATCGCCGCAGGTTCTGGAAATTCATTTATTGAAGTAAATAAATTCATTAAGCAATTTAATCAATCCAAAGAAATGATGCAAGGAATCATGAATGGTGATATGAATGCGATGATGCAAAAAATGATGGGTGGAGCTGGTGGACAAATGCCAAATATGCCAACCGGTTCTGGAATGCCAGATATGTCAGCCTTGGGAGATTTACAAGGAATGATGGGAAATGGTTCCGCAAACGGAATGCCAGATATGAGTTCTATGTTTGGTGGTGGTTTGAAAGGTAAAGCAACTGAATTTGCCATGAAGCAAGCCATGAAACGTGCTCAAAAGAAAATGAAAAAAGGTAAGAAAAAACGCTAAGAAATGAAAAAACAGGAATTTCTCCTGTTTTTTTATTTAATCATTTTTTCTTTCTGGGTATACTCGGATTTAAGAATCCCCATGAAATAACTGTCATGATATTTTCCACCGGCGAAAAATTGTTCTTTAATCGTTCCTTCAATTTTAAAACCTAATTTTTTATAAATATGAACGGCAGGGGCATTGTCGATATCTACCCACAAATAAACTTTGTGCATGTTTAGAGTATTGAAGGCATAATCAACACCGGTTTTTAGGGCCTTTTGGGCATAGCCTTTTCCAGAAAAACCACCAATAATGATAATTTGAATTTCACAAGTACGATGAATATAATCAATCGACATTAGCTCGACAATGCCCACAAATGTATCATTGGCTTCAATCACAAATCGTCTTTCTGTATTATCATGGATATGTTTATCGTAAAGACTGGTTAATTCATCTAATGATTCATAGGGTTCCTCAAACCAAAGACGCATGGTTTCAGCCTTATTATTAATAATATGAATGTTTCTTAAATCTGTTCGTTCTAAGGCTCTAATTCTCATTGTTGTTTCGTTCGTTAATGTCGTCATTTTTCTTACTCCTTGTTTGAATTTTCTTCTTAAAAATAAAAAGTCTTGTTATTTAATTATAACAAGACTCAAAATTTTAAGCGACTATTTAAAAAGCCCAAAACCACCATTCCAAGATATTTTTTCAGAGGCGGCTAGGCTAATCTGCAAAAATCCTAATGCTTCAAGTTCACGTGCACGTTTAAGAGAACCAGCATCAACCAGCGATAAGCCACTCTTTTCAAGAGCACGAAAGAGTTGTTCTTTGGCTTGTTGACTATCGCTTGCTAAAAGAACAGTTGTTTGGTGTTTGTTTGAGACTTTTTTTGTTGCTAAAGTTTCGGAAAAGCTTGTATTAAATGCTTTGACAACGGTGGAATTTGGGAGTTTGTCAGCAATAATTGCAGCGGCAGAACTATCAGCTGGCACTAGAAGGTCATCAAATGTAGAAAAATCAACAGGGTTAGTAATATCAACAATTATTTTACCATCAAGCTCGTCTGCATATTCTTTGATAATTTCTTCAAGCGCACTATAAGGAACTGCAAAAACGACAATTTCTCCTAGAGGTGATTTGTCTGAATCCGATAAGATGTAATTGACTACGTTTCCGGAAGTGGTAAAATTATCACCAATTGCTGTCCCCATCTTCCCCTTACCAAAAATACTAATATCCATGATATTCCTCCTCTTAATTATGTATTTTAGTTATTAATTTGATTATATCACTGAAAAAATTAAATCTATAATAATCTTACTCGATAAGAGACAAATTAACTAAAAGGCAAAAATATAATGAGATTTTATTGACATTAGCTGAATATTTATGTGATAATATTTAGATATATCTTTTGGAAGTAGGGGTTAAAAATATGAATTCGGAATTGACTTTTAGGCAAGGATTAAAGGATACTTTGCCAACAGTTTTTGGATATATTGGTATCGGAGCAGCATTTGGAATGATTGGTCATAGTGCAGGGTTTAGTGCGTGGGTAATTTTATTACTTTCACTGATTGTTTATGCAGGTTCAGCACAATTTATTATTATTACCATGCTTGCAGTTCATAGTCCACTTTTATCGATTGTATTGAGTGTGTTTTTAGTTAATTCACGAATTATTTTGATGTCTATGACGACAGCCTCTTATTTTAAAAATGAAAGTTTATTAAAAAATATCTTTATTGGAACTTTGCTGACAGATGAAACTTTTGCTCTGGGTATGAATAAACAAAATTATACCGAGGGTAAGTTAAATTTTTCTTGGTTTAATGCCTCGAATATACTGGCATATACGGTTTGGGCTTTATCTAGTCTTATGGGTGCACTTCTAGGAAATTTATTAACAGATCCAGAAAAGTTGGGGCTGGGTTTTGCAATTATTGCAATGTTTATTGGTTTACTCTATTTGCAACTTATTGGTGATAAGACTTTAGGCTTAAAATTACAATTGTTGATGGTTGGGATTACTTTAATCTTATTTTATTTTGGACTAATTTTTATTCCAAGTAATTTATTGATTTTATTTGTCACTTTGCTTGTTTGTGCCATAGGAGTGGGGGTAAAACATGTATTCTTTTAATTTTGTTATGCTGACGATTATTATATGTGGACTTGTCACTTTACTCTCAAGAATTTTACCATTTATTTTGCTTAAAAATGTTAACTTACCTCAGCCTCTTGTAGAATATTTGAGTTTCGTTCCCGTAGTTATTATGTCCGCTTTGTGGATTTCTAATCTTTTTGTTCAACATTTAGGACATTTTCCTTCTGTAAATTGGACTAATTTATTGGCCTCATTACCGACAATTATTGCTGCAATTTTAAGCAAAAACTTATTGGTCATTGTCCTTGTGGGAATTATCTCTCTCGCATTAATTCAAGTTATTTTATAGAAAGTCAAAAAAGAATCCGTAATTTACAGATTCTTTTTATCTTTTAATGAGACTAATATTTTGTTAGAATAAGATGAGATGTCAAAGTTTCTTTACATCTGAAAAGGAGATTAGAATGATTCAACTGGATATAAATACTAAACTTTATGATTTAGCAACCGCTCATCCTGAGATTATTGATTTAATGGACGGCTTGGGTTTTCATGAGATAAAAATGCCTGGTATGCTACAAACTGCGGGAAGAATGGCAACGATTCCCATGGGTGCAAAAATGAAACATATTGATTGGGATAAAATTGTTCATGTTTTTGCTGAAGCTGGTTTTGAATTTTCAAAACCGATGGAGGAAGAAAAATGACTGACATGAAAAAATCAACAACAACGGAGCGTCAAAAAAGAATTGTCGAAATTTTAAGGCTTTTGCATGATGGTGGTTCATTTGAGGAGGCGAAACAAATCTTCAATGAAGAGTTTGATGGAGTTGATGTGTCTGAAATTACCGGTGCTGAAAAAGCATTAATTCAAGGAGGACTCAATCCGTCAGAAATTCAAAAATTATGTAATATTCATGCGGCTGTTTTTAAGGGTTCAATCAAAGATATCCATCAGTCATCTTTAGAAGAAAATATTCCAGGTCATCCAGTTCATACAATGAAACTCGAAAATCAAGTGATTACTTCCTTACTAAATGACGAAATTCGTTGGGTCTTTTCTAAAATTGAAAAAGGAGATTGGACCTTGAAGGGGCGTTTACTTGTGGCAGTGGAGGACTTATATAATATTGATAAGCATTATGCTAGAAAAGAAACATTGATTTTTTCTTTTATGGAAAAATATGGAATTACTGCGCCACCAAAAGTGATGTGGGGTGTAGATGATGCCGTGCGAGAGATGAATAAAGAAGTCATTGCTTATTTAAAAACAGACAAAACAGCTTTAAACCCATTACGCGAAATGCTGGAAAATTTACTGACAGAAATTGAAGAGATGATTTTTAAAGAAGAAGCAATCATGATTCCAATGTGTTTAGATGTTTTTTCTTTAAAGGATTGGGAACAGATTGAGGAGGATTCTAATGAAATTGGTTATTCATTTATTGCAGAGCCTTTAAAATGGCAAGCGTCTAAGGAATCAATTGCAAAGGAAAAAGAACGCGAACCACAAAGGCTTGTGGCGATTGAGTCTGCTAAAGCAATGACAGCAGATATTGCCAAAGAGGCAGCTCCTAAAGTTGTTAAAGCAAAAGAGCTAAAGCGTCAATATGATTGGGAAAAGGTAGAAAGTGAGGGAGTTGTTGTTTTGCCAACTGGAATGATGCACCTCAATGAATTGACAGCTTTATTTAATGTTCTACCTGTTGACTTGAGTTTTGTTGATAAAGAGGATATTGTTCGGTTTTTCTCTGGGGGAGAACGAATTTTCCCACGCGCAAAATCTGTGATTGGACGGCGTGTCATTGACTGTCATCCGCCAAAATCAATGGCTGTGGTTGAAAAAATATTGGAAGACTTTAAATCAGGTGCGCGTGATCAGGCTGATTTTTGGATTGATCTGCATCGTTTCAATAAAAAAGTATATATTCGCTACTTTGCGATGAGGGATGAAGAAACAGGAGAATATCTGGGGTGTTTGGAAGTTTCGCAAGATATTACGGCCATTCAGAACTTGGTAGGAGAAAAGCGTTTAGATGGTCATGAAAAAACGACTTCTGAATATGAGAATCAAGTAGCTAAATCAATGAAAAAAAATACTGACAAAGTTGCCAGAGGTGAAATGCCTGATTTTGTTAAAAAGATGCTAGCTGACAAATAGACTTTTGTTTGAGAGGATAAATTTTCTAGCTGATAAGTTAAAAAATTATTGATGGACTCTTTTCTTGATAAAATTAGGACCGAAAATAAAATTATAAAAATTTTTAATTTTGTTCAATTTGCTCTCGTATTTGTTGGTATATCTTGGTATAATAAATGATTATGACAAGAAAAAATATTTTGAAAGCTCAGCGAATTGTGGTGAAGATTGGCACGAGTTCCTTGATTTTGCCAAATGGAAAAATAAATTTATCAAATATTGACGAACTGGCTTTTGTCTTATCTGATTTGAATAATAAAGGTTATGAAGTGATTTTGGTGACTTCTGGGGCGATTGGTGTGGGCTTGAATGTCCTTGGAATGGACAAACGTCCAAAAGGAATCGCAGACCAACAGGCTTTGGCTTCTATCGGTCAGGTCGAATTGATGAGTCTTTATACGCAAATGTTTCGCCGTTATTCACAAAAAGTTTCGCAATTACTTTTGACTCGTGATGTAACTGATTTTCCAACGAGTCGTGAAAATGCTGAAAATGCATTGAATGCTCTACTTGCACTGGATATTATCCCGATTATCAATGAAAATGATGCAATTGCTGTTGATGAAATGGACCATCAAACAAAATTTGGCGATAATGATAAACTGGGAGCGATTGTGTCTAAGTTGGTTCATGCCGATTTGTTGATTATGCTTTCAGATATCGATGGACTTTTTGATAAAAATCCGACGATTTATGATGATGCTAAAATTTTTAATGAAATTCATGAAATTACTGATGAATTACGCCAAATGGCTGGAGGTGCCGGTTCTCGTTTTGGTACTGGTGGGATGACTTCGAAATTGGCGGCTGCCCAAATTTTATTTGAAAATGGTCAAGAAATGGTTCTGACCAATGGCGAGCGGATTCGAGAGATTCAACAAATTATCGAAGGACGTGAGATTGGGACTTATTTTCATCAAAAATTTTGAGGTACTTCTAAAAAGCAAAGCCGTTTTTGCGATGCGACTAGGTGTTTCAGCGACATAGCGAGCATGGTCAGCCTAGCGAAGCAGGACTCAAAGAAAGAAGGATAAAACGATGATTGAAGAACTTGGATTAAAGGTAAAAACAGCGAGCAAAGAAGTGGCAAAGCTATCAACTGCTGAAAAAAACACTTTTTTGCAAAAATTGGCTGACAGTCTTGTCGAAAATACGGACAGAATTATCAGCGAAAATGCAAAGGATTTAGCAAAAGCCAAAGGACATGGAATTTCTGAAATTATGGTTGACCGTTTACGCCTGACTGCTCAGAGAATCTCTGATATGGCGACAGGATTGAGACAAGTTGCGGAACTTCCTGACCCAATCGGGCAAGTCCTGCAAGGTTTCACTAATCTTGACGGACTTAAAATTGTTCAAAAAAGAGTGCCACTTGGTACGGTCGGAATGATTTTTGAAAGTCGTCCAAATGTAACCATCGATGCTTTTTCACTTTGTTTCAAAACAGGAAATTCTGTCTTGTTACGTGGCGGGTCTGATGCGATTTATTCCAATATGGTTTTAGTTGAAATTATTAAGGAAAATTTGCTGTCAGCAAAAATTACTGACGGAGTGGTTGAACTTTTATCTGACACGAGTCATGCTGAAGCTGAAAAGATGATGCAAGCTGATAAGTTCTTAGATGTTTTGATTCCACGTGGGTCGGCTAGATTGATTAATCGTGTCAAAGAAAAAGCAACGGTTCCTGTCATTGAAACTGGGGTTGGAAATTGTACGATTTTTGTTGACGAATCGGCTGATTTGGATATGGCGACTCGGATTGTGATTAATGCAAAAACACAGCGCCCAAGTGTTTGCAATGCGGCCGAAAGTTTAGTGGTTCATGCAAAAATTGCTGACAAGTTTTTGTCTAAACTCCAAAATGAAATCAATAAAGTCCATGAAGTTGAATTTCGTGCTGATGAACGAGCGTTGAAAGCTCTGTCAGCTGGAATTCCTGCAACTGACGAAGATTTTGGAATGGAATTTTTAGATTATATTCTGTCAGTAAAAACGGTTGATAATTTGGATGAAGCAATTGAGCACATTAATACTTATTCAAGTCGTCATTCGGAAAGTATTGTTACTCATGATTATTTTAATGCACAAAAATTTCAAGATGAAATTGATGCGGCGGCCGTTTATGTCAATGCTTCAACCCGATTTACTGACGGCTTTGTATTTGGTTTGGGTGCTGAAATTGGGATTTCAACTCAAAAACTTCATGCAAGAGGTCCGATGGGACTAGAAGCTCTAACCTCAACTAAATATTTGATTGATGGCACAGGACAAATTCGTTAAAAATAATAAAAGACTCGGCTTATAAAAAGTCGAGTCTTTTGTTTATCAAGGATGTTGTCAGTAAATTCTTGAAATCATTATTTACCCAGTTAATATTTATCCATAATCTCATAAATTCACAGTTCTGTCAGTAAACAATCAAAACTTTTATTTGACAGTATAAAGTTCATAAATCATCACATTGAACTGACAGAAGCAATGTAATCTATAAATAAATTAATTGAAAAGCTGTCAGTAAATTAGACTTCATAAATCATATGTTTTTTATGTTCGTCAACCGTTTCGTCAAGTTCAATTGCTGAGCGGCACACTTTTTCACTTTCCAAAAGCGTGCGAACCGCAATTTTTGCTTCAGAAAAATCTTGATTTTCAGGAATTACAATGTGAATCATGGCTGCATTTTGTTCTCCATCAATTGACCAGATAATAAGTTGAGTAACGCTACGTACTTCTGGGAGTTTTTCAAGAGCGATTAGGAGCTTCTTGTAATCAATATCTTCAGGAACCGATTCCAAAAGAATACGTAAAGTGCCCCAGAATTTTGGAATGGCTTTAGATAAGATGAACAAAGCAATTAAAATAGAAAGAAGAGGATCCAACCAGTACCAATCAACAAAATGAAGGACGATTGAAACAATTAGAACGCCTAACCAACCTAAAACGTCTTCAAGCGCGTGAAGATTTAAGATACTTTCATTTCGTGAGGAACCACGAGCCAAAAGCCAGGCTCCAAATCCATTGGCAACAATGGCAAAAATTGCCAAACCGAGCATACCTGTTGCTTCCACAGGTTGAGGGTTAAAAAATCGAGGAAGAGCCTCGAAAAGGACAATGAAACTCCCTGTAATTAAAATTACACTGGTCAGTGAGGCGCCAAGTAAACTAAAACGTTGATAACCAAAAGAGAAATGTTTATCCTCCCGACGTTTAGAAAATTTTTGGAAAAACCAGGCCAAACCAATGGCTACGGCATCTCCGGTGTCATGCACTGCATCAGACAAAATAGCAGTTGAATTAAAAATGACTCCAAAGATGAATTCTAAAATTGCAAAGAAGAGGTTCAGTCCAAAAACAATCGTCACATTTTGAGAAACGAGTTTGTCCAAGTGGTCATGTTCGTGCTCCAATTTGAGAGCTTTCTTATTTTTAAGACTCATGATTTCCTCCTTCTTGCTCGTCCAGATGCTCTGCAACGTCTTTCAAAAGATGCAAAATATGTCGGTCATAAATACTATAAGTGACTGTTTTTCCAATTTTCTCATTGGTTAAAATACGTGCGTTTTTTAATAATTTTAATTGTTGACTAACGAGTGATTGTGAAAGCTGAGTTCGCTCAACAATCTCATTAACCGTTAAATTATCAGTAGCAAGGCTGGAAATAATTTTTAAACGTCCATCATTAGAAAAAAGTTTAAAAAATTCAGCAATATCTTTTTCATTAATCATATTATTATATTATAATTTTATAATATGTTTGTCAAGCTTTTTTAAATATTTTATTTTAAGGTATTTTTGTTATGATGATTAAGGACAAAAGAAGGGAATGAGGAATGCAAAGTTTAATAAATAAAATCCAACTTTTTTTCGAGCAAATCAATCATTTTAATGATAATCAAAAAATAATTGCTTTAGGACTTTTGGGCGGTTTGTTAGCTGTCCTCTTTGCTTATCGCTATTTAGCTATTTTAATCACTTTACTCCATGAATTCGGTCATGCTTTTATGGCAAAAGTCACTTTTGGGAAGGTTTATAAAATTCATCTAAATCCTGATACATCAGGTGTAACAGAAACAACTGGTGGTTGGCGTAGTCTTTTTATTTTATTATCAGGTTATCCTAGCCCTCTACTATTTAGTGGACTGTTTGTCTGGTTTTTGCGATTAAATCATCCAGAGTTTGTTTTGTTTGTATTGCTTTTTGTCAGTATCTCTGTCCTTTTTGTAATAAGGAATTGGTATGGGGTGCTTATTTGTTTACTAGGGGTAATCCTAACGGGAAGTTTGATTTATTTTGGTCAGTCAGAAGTTTTTACAGGAATTGCAGGGATGTTGATTGCCTTTCTTACTTTAGGCGCTTTTCGGGATGTTAGAGCCGTTTTTCATCATCATTTAGGGCCTTCTGACGCTGATTTATTGCATGAAAAATTTACATTTATTCCTGCTTTTGTGTGGAAACTTGTCTTGCTTTTGCTTATGTTTCTTGCTCTAGTTCCGGTGTGGCGAGGTCTTGCGAGTCTATTATTATTTTGATATAAGAGAATCAAAAAGATTTTTTGACAAAGTTCAAAAACTTTGCTATAATCTATCTAACCTTTAAGATTGTCCAGAGAGGCAGGCAAGGTCAGAAATTAATAATGTAATAATATGATGGATACTGTCCATTTTCTGATACCTACCTGCATTCTCTTTGGAATGCAGTTTTTTTGTATACTGACGGACATCTTATTAATGGAAGTATTAATCGATAAATGAAAGATTTGTCAGTTAACTGACAGATTAATCATTAAGAATGAAAGGAGCCAAAATGGCTAGAAAAGAAATTATTGACGAAATCACAATGAAACGTGCAATTACACGGATCACTTACGAGATTATTGAACGTAATAAAGAACTGGACAAATTGGTTTTGATTGGGATTAAGACACGCGGTGTTTATTTGGCCAAAAGAATCCAAGAACGTTTGCAACAACTGGAAGGTTTGGAAATTCCTTTTGGTGAGCTGGATACACGTCCATTCCGTGATGATAAACAAGCACAAGAAGATACAACAGAAATTGATATTGATATTACAGGAAAAGATGTCATTCTTGTTGATGATGTGCTTTACACAGGTCGGACAATTCGTGCGGCAATTGACGGAATCGTAAAACTTGGTCGCCCAGCCCGTGTTCAATTGGCTGTTTTAGTTGACCGTGGACATCGCGAATTACCAATTCGTGCAGACTACGTTGGGAAAAATATTCCAACAGGTCATGATGAAGAAATCATCGTTCAAATGTCTGAGCATGATGGCAATGACAGTATTTTAATCAAACGTGAAGATTAAGAAATAAGTTCTCTGTCAGTAATTTAAGAAAAAGAGTAATCTATAAGTTACTGACAAAGTTTTCAATAAATATTCAACTTAGAGTTTTAGGAGAAAAAAGTGCACGATAATGATATTATCTTAAAAGTTGATGAGAAACCAGCTGCCAGTCAGTGGTTTGGACTCTCATTTCAACATTTGTTTGCCATGTTTGGCTCAACGGTTTTAGTTCCGATTTTAGTTGGGATTAATCCAGCGATTGCCCTATTGAGTTCAGGACTTGGTACACTTGCACACATGAGTGTTACAAAATTTAAGGTTCCAGCTTACATGGGGTCAAGCTTCGCTTATATTGGTGCGATGACTTTACTGATGAAAAATGGCGGAATGCCAGCCATTGCCCAAGGAGCCATGACAGGTGGTCTGGTTTATCTGATTGTCGCTCTGATTGTGAAATTTGCAGGTAAAGGTTGGATTGACAAAGTTTTACCACCAATCGTTGTTGGACCAATCGTTATGGTTATTGGTTTATCCCTTGCGCCAACAGCAATTAATGATGCCATGTATACCGATGTTGCAAATCTAAAAGGATACAGTTTAGCTTATATCATTATTGCCCTCATCACTGTGTTATCAATTGTCGTTTACAGTATTTATGGAAAAGGATTTCTGTCAGTCGTTCCAATTTTACTCGGAATCATCACAGGTTATGTTGCAGCAATGATTATTGGGAAAATCACTGGCATGACCATCGTTTCCTTTACGGGAATTTCACAAGCCAAATGGTTAACACTTCCACCAATGGAGATTCCATTTGCTAGCTATAAATGGGCTTTCTATCCGTCAGCAATCTTGACGATGGCACCCATTGCTTTTGTCACAATGACTGAACATTTTGGTCATATCATGGTCTTGAATTCATTAACAAAAAAAGATTATTTTAAAGAACCAGGACTTGAAAAAACGTTGACAGGGGATGGTTTAGCACAAATCATCGCCGGCTTTATCGGTGCGCCACCGGTGACCTCTTATGGTGAAAATATCGGAGTCATGGCAATTACAAAAATTCATTCGATTTATGTGATTGCTGGCGCTGCGGTTCTTGCCATTGTTGTCTCATTTGTTGGCAAAATCACAGCTCTTTTACAATCAATTCCAGCACCAGTTATTGGTGGAGCATCAATTGCACTCTTTGGAGTTATTGCAGCCTCAGGTCTGAAAATTTTGGTTGAAAACAAAGTTGATTTTGATATTAAGCGCAACTTATTGATTAGCTCAGTGGTTCTTGTTATCGGGATTGGTGGAATGATTATCAACATCACTCAAAACTTACAAATTTCATCAGTAGCTATTGCTACGATTCTCGGAATTGTCTTAAATCTAGTCTTACCAAAAGATGCTAGCGAAATTTAAATATCTAAAAATTACTGACAGAACTGCCAGTTCAATGTGATGAATAATGAGCATTGAATCGGCGAATAAAAGATTCGTCAGTTTACTGACAAAACTGTCAGTAATTAAAAAAGTGGACTTATTACTGATGGAAATCTCGGTAAGTATTTCGTCAGTAAATAAAAATTTTGTCAGTTTACTGACGAAATAAATATATTGTCAAAAAACTGTTGTGACAGAGAGCACACAGTCAGGGTAAAGGAGACCTTATGTCAGTAAAAAATGGATTAGTTCAACTCGAAAACCTTACAAGCATGGAAAACTTGAGCGTTGATGAAGTCATGGGACTTATCAAAAGAGCCTCAGCTTTCAAAGCAGGAAAAGCAGACTTCGCTTTAGATGAGCAAACTTTCGCTTCAAATCTATTCTTTGAAAATTCTACAAGAACCCATCACAGTTTTCATATTGCCGAACGTAAACTTGGACTTGATGTTCTTGAATTTGATGCACAAGCTAGTTCAATCAGTAAAGGTGAAACACTATACGATACGGTTTTAACGCTTGATGCACTTGGTGTTGACATCTGCGTCATTCGCTCTGGAGTAGAACATTACTACGAAGAATTAGTGAATTCAGACAATATCCACTGTGCCATTGTCAATGGTGGAGACGGTTCAGGACAACATCCAAGTCAATGTTTACTTGACTTGATGACTATTTATGAAGAATTTGGCAAATTTGAAGGACTAAAAATTGCAATTTCTGGAGATTTAACACACTCACGTGTGGCTAAATCAAATATGATGATGTTGCAAAAACTTGGAGCTAGACTTTATTTCACTGGTCCAGCAGCATGGTACAGTGAAGAATTTGACGATTACGGGCATTATGCCAACCTAGACCGTATTTTACCAGAACTTGATGTTCATATGCTCTTACGCGTGCAACATGAACGTCATGACAGTGGTGAAAGTTTTTCAAAAGAAGGTTATCACACTCATTTTGGACTGACGCAAGAACGAGCAAAAATGTTGAAACCAACAGCAATTATTATGCACCCAGCTCCTGTTAATCGTGATGTTGAAATTGCTGACAGCCTCGTTGAAAGTCCACAAAGTCGCATTGTTCAACAAATGAGCAATGGTGTTTACACACGTATGGCCATTCTTGAAGCCATTCTTGCTGGAAAAAAAGCGAAGTAAGTTGAAATTGATGACAATAGGACAAAAAGAAATATTCAAAACTAAATTGTTCTGTTTTTAAAGCAAAGTTTAAAGGAAATAATTATTATGAGCAAAAGACTTTTAATTTTAGAAGATGGAACTATTTTTGAAGGAGAAGCCCTCGGGGCAAATTTAGATGTGACGGGTGAGCTTGTCTTTAATACAGGAATGACCGGTTATCAAGAATCAATTACTGACCAATCTTATAACGGGCAAATTTTGACTTTCACTTATCCAATCGTAGGAAATTACGGAGTTAACCGTGATGATTACGAGTCTATCCACCCAACTTGTAAAGCCGTTGTCGTTCATGAAGCAGCACGTCGCCCATCAAACTGGCGGAAGCAAATGTCATTTGATGAATTTTTAAAATCAAAAAATATTCCCGGAATTACTGGCGTGGATACAAGAGCAATCACTAAAATTGTTCGTGAACATGGGACAATGAAAGCTTCACTGGTTCAAGCAAGAGATGAAGTGGACCATCAAATGAGTCAACTTCAAGCCACTGTATTGCCAACTAATCAGGTTGAAACAAGTAGTACAGCGACTGCTTATCCATCACCAAATACAGGTCGAAAAGTCGTTGTTGTCGATTTCGGATTGAAGCACAGCATTTTACGTGAACTATCAAAACGCGAATGTAATTTGACAGTTGTTCCTTACAATACCAGTGCTAAAGAAATTTTGGAAATGGAACCTGACGGAGTTATGCTGACTAACGGTCCGGGAGATCCAACAGATGTTCCAGAAGCCATTGAAATGATTAAAGAAGTTCAAGGCAAAATTCCCATTTTTGGAATATGCCTAGGTCATCAATTATTTAGTCTTGCCAACGGTGCGACAACTTACAAAATGAAATTTGGTCACCGTGGCTTTAATCATGCTGTTCGCGAAGTTGCAACAGGACGAATTGATTTTACCTCACAAAATCATGGCTATGCCGTTTCATCAGAAAATTTACCAGAAGATTTGATGATTACCCATGTTGAAATCAATGATGACTCAGTTGAAGGAGTGCGTCACAAACATTTCCCTGCATTTTCAGTTCAATTTCACCCAGATGCGGCTCCCGGCCCACATGATGCCAGTTATCTTTTTGACGATTTCATGGACCTCATGGATAACTTTGAAAAATAGGAACTATATATATCAAGGTTTTTAGAGATTATTATAAATTTGTCTTTTTAAAGGGGCAACAAAGGGCAAATAAAAAAACGTTCTAATTAACATCAGGACGTTTTTTTATTTCTGGCATAGTAGTTTTATTCAACACATCAATTCTATCTTTTCTTGATTTATTTTTGATGTTTGTTTAATATTGTTCATAGAAAAATTCACTAATTTACAAATTTTTTCTTGTTGGAGTGGGGATTGTAGTAATTTATCTTTTCCTTTCTTGAGGGCTTATTGCAAGAGTACAAATTGTAATATGGATAATTTTTTTCCTACCGTTTCAGATATAAATGAGGCTTTATAATATATTTATTTCAAAATGAACTATTTCATAAGATGACTAAGTACCTATGCAATAGGTATTATTTTGTCAAAATAAAGAAGAACCTAAAAATAGTTAGATTCTTCTATTATAAAATTTATTTAATTATTAATAGCTCTAAGTGCATACCAAGCAATCCCATTACTTTGCCACCCAGCTTTGATTAAATTATCACGTTCATACGTGTTCATTGTGTAAGTGTGACTGTCTGCATTACCTTTGGCGTTTGGATTATAAAGACGATAGACAGGGAGATTGCCTCCTGAGTGCCATGAAACTCCTTCAGCTTTCCAACCAGCCTTCACTAAACTATCGCGTTCAAATGAACTGGTTGTATAAAGATGACGCCCGTTGTTCGGATTATATAGACGATAAACATCTGCACCTTTGGTAGGGGCTACCCAACCAACACCTTCATATGACCACCCTGCCTTTTTAAGGCTTTGTGCTTCATAAAGAACTCCTGTGTAGTGGTGTTGACCAGCATTTACATTATACAAACGGTGAATATATTGTTCCCCGGCTTTTTGACCATCGTTATTAGGCTCTTTTCCGTTATCCGTCGCGATGATTCTACGAGCAAAACTTGGTTGAAAATATGGGCTTATTGTATTAATTTGAACAGTTTGTCCATAATCAGGTGCGTGGATATATTGATTTCCCCCAATATACATTGCAACATGATATGTAGCTCCTCGGTTTCCCCAGAAAATTAGGTCCCCTGGTTGTAGACTATTTAAAGAAACCTCTGTTCCTAATTTCTCTTGATTAGTAGTAACGCCCGGAAGATTCATCCCTAATGCTTTAGCATATGTATAGTTTATAAGTCTATCACAAGTAAATTGTTTTGGAGGTGTTGCTGTCCCATAAGGAGTTCCAATATATTTTTTTGCCTCAGCGACTAATTTTTCACCATTACTCATAGTAGCTCTTAGAAAAGCTCTACTCATGATTGGATTTTGCTCATCGTAGAACTTAGAAACATCCTCTTCTGGTTCCAAGTAAGGAATATTCATCATATCTGTAAATTGCTCCTCAGAATATCCTTGTTCTAATGTTTCTTTTTTCAATTCAGAGTAGTGCACTTTTTGGTAGTCTTTCGCATCTTGCTTGTTATTGAATGTTGGGCTGTCAGCGCAAACTTTTATTGGTTTCCCTGCACCTAAAAAAACTGACACTCCAAGAATACAGAGCGAGATTAACAGAAATTTCTTTTTCATAGTTCTCCTTTTCACAATAATATTATCAGAAATAAAAATGGATTGCAAAAGAAAACTTAAACAAAACTAAAAATTTAATTGAATGAAAATATAAAATTAACATAGTAAATCTATCATAATTGTATAGAAATTATAGTTCCTACAAATATGAATAGAGTGTTTGTGATGTAATTATCCCCTGCTATTGATAATATATTTTTATTTCTTCTGCTTGGAATTGAGAAGTTGTGCTACTCAGGACAATAGAGTTTTAGAGGATATTGACTGAATGAGATGTTAATAGGCTCGGATGCCGGCTCAGGAGCCACATTTATCTGAATCATATTTGTTATTGAATAAGGTGTAACATGTTCATCGTTTCCTGTAAATCTATCAGTGACATTAAGTTGGAAGGTCTCATTTGCAGAATTGATGGTAGGAGTATTCGCGATCATCCCTATATGTGAATTATTATCTATGGGGATATTAGAAATGATTATATATTCAAGCTTTGGGCTAATGTCAATATCTTCTATCGTGAGAGAAGTACCACCATAGAAAACGAAAGTTGCGGTTCAGGTAGTAATATCTCCTTGGAGAACCTCAATAATCTCAGACTCAAGTCCCATGTTAAAAATCTCAATTGTAGAAATATCATTCTTCTTCAGCCTGTAAAGAAACATCTGATGACATCTTGTCAAGTTGATCTGCCTCTAGGGGAAGAGAGCGATAATAGTAGTAGTAGAAAGTACACTAGTATATAGAATACGAGTGGCGAGTGCAGCAATCGATTTTTCATTTACAAAACTAAAGTAAGATATATAGTACGCTCTAATAATAAACAATAAGCTTTAAAATTATTGTTTGAAGATATTATTAGCTTTATTTCTGATTTGTGGAAGAATTATAGGAGGACTTAGATATGAGTAAATTATAAAATAAAAGCTCTACAATTTGGTTGAAATCTTTAAATTTGGAACTGCTATAATCAAATATATTAAATCAGTGGGTACAGGAAAGATAGACTGTTATGATAACCAGTGACTTATACTTTTTTTGTATAACTAAACTTGGTGTGTCAGAAACTTAAAGATGATATTTCAAATTAGGACTGACTGTTAAGCTTATATAAATTAAAAATGATAATTGTTACTACAGCAGAGTCAGATAAAAAAGTAATTGAGGAGAGTAGGTTTATTATTCGTTTAAGAAATCAGTTTTATAATATAGCCATTCCAAAATTTTTCATAATTTGACTCCTAAGCGCCGTTTGTTTAGCGCTTTTTATTTGAGATTAATAAATATTACCAATTATAAGTGTTAACAAATTGATGATATTTCTTATTTAAAGAGGAATATTGTATAATAGCATTAGTGGAGGAAGACAAACAATTCTTTATTTGATGATGTTGATAATCTGCAGTATCCTCTACACTTATCAGATTTAATAGTCATTGATAGTTACTGCTGATTATCGCATTGGTTCTTTAGCTCAGTTGGTCAGAGCTAACGGCTCATAACCGTTTGGTCGCTGGTTCGAGTCCAGCAAGAACCATAATGTTGAAAGATTAATGGTTTATCGAAAAAAGTCTGAACTGGAATAATCTGACTTTTTTCTATTTTTATACTAGCTTGTAGTAGCGAGTTGAAGAGTAGATTAAATTGAAAACCGAGGGTTTAAATTTTTTTCGGATAACTTTGGAGCTACTAAAGAAATGGCTACTTTATCAAATAGAAAAATCAAATACTTGAGAGAGAGTGTTTGTCAAGGTATAATAGTAGTATCTTTATTTTAGCTACTTATCGTTTAATTCTAGAACTCATCGGTTGAACAATCGGAAAGAAACAATAAGGTCTGCTTTAAATAAGGAAAATGGAGTTCTCCTTTGGGAGAATTTTTTAAATAAGTTAATAAATATTTTGGGACATAAAAATAAAGTCGAAAAGAGAAGAGATATGAGGCTTTGGCATGAACTTTTAATTGAAAAACTTCCTAGAGAACAATTACTGGGACAGCATCGTGAATGTTGCGCTTTGCGTGGAAAAGGGTGGGGAAGACCCCATTCGACAGTGGATTATGTCTTTGATTATTCTCCATATAAGCTCTTTCAATATCATTTGCTCATACTACGTGAGATGAAAGTAAGAGGGTATCATCCTGATGAAAAATGGGATAATTCTTTATATAGAGGTCAGATAAGTGAAGCATATTTGGAACTAAAAGCAGTAGTTTGGACCTTTCCTATTTATCCTGAACATAATGATGCGTATCTTGAGTCTTGTAGAGAAAATTTGCGACAAAAAGGAATACTGCTTTAAATAAGAGATCTGGAAAAGTGGAAGTCTAGGAGAATTTATTTAGGCGATACATTTTGCGACAAAATCTGAATGGATCAACAAACCGGATAAAGCTGGAACTAAGTCTCATAAAATATGGACAGTGTAAGAAATATAACAGGTAAAGGATAGGCTACAAAAGGTTTATTGAGGTGTATTGCCAGTAAAGATAGTTTGTAAAGTTTTTTTCTTGACAAAAGATAATTTTAGCTTGAAATTTACCTAGAATTTTGATAGAATGTTTAAGTATTCGTACAACTTTGGTCTGGCAAACAGTCCAAGGCAGAAAGGAAATTCTAACGATGAAACAAAATATCCATCCAAATTACCAACCAGTAGTCTTCATGGACACAACAACTGGTTTCAAATTTTTGACTGGTTCAACTAAAGGTTCTAAAGAAACTGTTGAATGGGAAGACGGAAACACTTATCCATTGATTCGTGTTGAAATCTCTTCAGATTCACATCCATTCTACACTGGTCGTCAAAAATTCCAAGCAGCGGACGGACGTATCGCTCGTTTCGAAAAGAAATACGGCAAACAATAATAAAAATGGTCATTCGACCATTTTTATTTTTAGCAATATAAAGTTGTCTTTAGACAGCTTTTTATTATGAAAAAATGTAAAAATAAGATAAAATAAAGAAAAATGATTAAATTGTGGGAGAATATTAAAAGATGAAATGGTCTTTAAATGAATTAACAAAAAAAAAACAGATTGCTTTCAATGAGAATTTAGACCTTCGCGAGGAACTTGTGAAACGTTCCGCAGAAATTTTAGATTGTCTACCAATTGAAGTTAGTGGTGAAATTGCTTATGATGATGAATTGTTCTATTTGGATTATCAGATTAAAACGACTTTAACCCTACCTTCTTCAAGAAGTTTGAAACCAGTCAAATATCCAATTGATATCCTAGTCAACGAAATTTTTGCAACCGAGGAAACGCTAAAAGGAAATCAGGAATTACTAGATAATGATTTAATTATTGTTTTAGATAAAGACATCATTAGTTTAGATGAGTCAGTGACTGATAATATTCTATTGGAAATTCCGTTGCAAATTTTAGCTGAAAATGAAGAAGCAGAAGAATTGCCAAGCGGGAAGTTTTGGTCTGTTTTGAGTGAAGAAGATTATGCCAAACAACAAGAAAATAAAAAGGAAGAAAAGAAATCTCCTTTTGATGGTTTGAACGGATTATTTGATTAGATGGCTCTCATTTTTTAACAATTTCTGTTGTTAAGCATAAGAAAGCGAAAACAATTTAAAAAAAAGCGTTAAATAGTTTGTACATAAATTAAATTTATCTTATAATAGTATTATAAGAAATCGAATTATGCAGTTTTTTTAACAAAGGAGAATAATATGGCATCAAAGAAAATTTTGATTATTGAGGATGAAAAGAATTTAGCTCGTTTCGTCTCATTAGAATTAGAGCATGAAGGCTATGCCACTGAGATTAAAGATAACGGACGTTCCGGGCTTGAAGAAGCAACTTCAAAAGATTATGATTTAATCTTGCTTGATTTGATGCTTCCTGAACTTGATGGTTTTGAAGTTGCCCGTCGTTTGCGCAAAGAAAAAGATACTCCAATTATTATGATGACCGCGCGTGATTCAACAATGGACCGTGTTGCCGGTCTTGATATTGGAGCAGATGATTATATTACTAAGCCTTTTGCGATTGAAGAACTTTTGGCTCGTGTTCGTGCATTCTTCCGTCGTGAAGAACATGGTCACGCTGTAGAACGTGCTGAAAACACTTCTTTTCGTGATCTTGTAATTGACAAGACTAATCGTACCGTTCATCGTGGTAAAAAAGTAATTGATTTGACGCGTCGTGAATATGACCTTCTTTTGACATTGATGCAAAATGTTGGAGATGTTGTCACTCGCGAACATTTAGTTTCACAAGTTTGGGGATATGAAGAAGGAACGGAAACAAACGTTGTTGATGTATATATCCGCTATCTTAGAAATAAAATTGATGTTGAAGGACAAGACAGCTATATTCAAACCGTTCGTGGTTTGGGTTATGTGATGCGTGAACGCAAATAAAAAAATAAAAAAATGAAAAAATTATTCACTTTCAACAAGAAAAAGGAAACGGTAGAAGAAAGTTCGGCTAAGCGGTCTATTATGCTTAGTTGGGCTTTTGCTAACACCGTTTTTTGTTTTATTACTTTTACTCTTTTTGCAACATTGACTTATCAACTGACCATAAGTTCTTTCATTAAGGAGGAACAAAGGTTATTGAAAGGTTCAATGGACAGCGTTGAAGAGGTATTAGAAGAAGCGGATGCTCCATTAAATTCAACTAACCTAAACGCTTATATTGAAGCGACATCAAAAATTCAAAATGGGGAATCGGAAGGAACGAGTCTGGGAAGTATTATAGGGACTCGGAAAGCATTTTATATTTATGATTTAAATCATAAATTATTATATTCAACTAATCGACATGATTTTGGATTTCAAAATCAAGGCAATAATGAAATGAAAGAAATTCAAGGTGAGAATCCAGGTTATTTAGTCCAAAGAAAGATTGTTTCTAAAGGGACGGGACAGGTTGTAGGTTATTTACAGGCATTTTATGACACGACAACTTATCATCGAATTTCTAATCTCCTTTTAGTCGTCTTGTTAATTTTAGAAATTGTCGCTTTAATCGTTGCGCAAATGATTGGTTATTTTATGGCGAATTATTTTATGAAGCCTTTAGAAAAACTTTATCAGGGAATGCAGGAAATGGCGAGCGACCCCACGAATGATTTCAAACCTATCGAAATTGAAAGTGGTGATGAAATTGAAGAATTAGCTCATGTTTATAATGATATGATGCTGAAAATGAAAGCATACCTTGAACAGCAAAATCGGTTTGTCTCTGATGTTTCACATGAATTAAGGACTCCGTTAGCAGTTTTGGACGGTCATATTAATCTCTTAAATCGTTGGGGGAAAAATGATCCAGAAGTTTTGGATGAATCTTTGCAGGCGAGTTTGGATGAAGTAGACCGAATGAAGAAAATGCTTGAAGAAATGCTTGCTTTAGCCAGACTTGAAAATGTAGATTTGTCCAGTGAAGAATTGGATTGTGACGTTGGTAAAGTATCTAATCATGCGCTTAAAAACTTCCAACTTCTACATGAGGATTTTGAGATTGTGCTTGATAATCAGCTTATCTACCCTGTCCATGCTCGGATATCTGAAAATCATTTTGAACAAGGATTACGCATTTTGTTAGATAATGCTGTTAAGTATTCTCCAGATGATCGAAAGGAGATTGTGATTACTGTTTCAGAAGATGAACAGTTTGTCATTACTAGTGTTTCTGATAAAGGAATCGGAATTGCTGAAGAAGATATTAATCATCTTTTTGAGCGATTCTTTCGAGCGGATAAGGCACGTAACCGTGAGATTGGCGGAACTGGTTTAGGTTTACCAATTCTGGCTCGTTTAGCCGAAAATTATCAAGGGGAGATTGAAGTTAGTTCTGAGCTTGGGATTGGTTCAACTTTTACCTTAAAATTTCCAAAAATATGATAAAAATGAATTATCTAAAAGATAATTCATTTTTATTTGCTCATTTCATGTTATATAACATAACACGAAACGAGCAAATGATTGACTTTAATAAAAAACTGTGTTATATTTTATGACATGATTAAATATTCAGAAAATATCGGTAAATTTCTTATTTAATCTCGAAATTTTAAAGGAGAATTTTTATGGACACAGGATCGATTGCATTTATTTTAATTTGTGCAGCTTTGGTTTTATTAATGACACCTGCACTGGCCTTTTTCTATGGGGGGCTTGGAAGGCGTAAAAATGTATAGAATACAATGATGATGTCATTGGCACCAATGGCTCTGGCTTCCATTTTATGGGTAATTATTGGCTTTTCATTTTCTTTTTCTGGAAATAATAGTTGGATTGGAAATTTTGACCATTTGTTTATGAATGGTGTAGATATGGCCAAAAATTCATTATTTCCTGCCAATCACATTCCTGACGGTCTTTTTTCTGGTTTTCAGATGATGTTTTCGATTATTACGGTCGCTTTGATTACAGGTTCGGTAGTTGGGAGAATGAGATTTACTCCTATTCTACTTTTTATGGGAGCTTGGTTGATTTTGGTATATTATCCTCTGGCTCATATGGTCTGGGGTGGCGGTTTCTTGGCTCAAATTCATGCGATTGACTTTGCTGGGGGAGACGTTGTTCATATCTCTAGTGGGGTTACAGGTCTAGTTCTAGCATTGGTGCTTGGAAAGAGGCGAGACTATGAACGTTTAGATTATCGTCCACATAATATTCCTTTCGTTGTTTTAGGCGCTGGTCTTCTTTGGTTTGGTTGGTTTGGTTTTAATGCAGGTTCAGCTCTTGCTGCCAATGGTGTTGCGATTAACGCTTTTATGACTACTAATACGGCTGCAGCGGCAGCGATGCTTTCTTGGATGATTATTGAAAAAATTATGATTGGCAAACCTTCAGTGGTTGGTGCTTGTTCTGGAGCGGTTGTTGGCTTAGTTGCGATTACTCCAGGTGCTGGTTTTGTCTCTCTTTGGTCTTCGATAATCATTGGTTTGTTGGTTAGTCCTTTGTCTTATTTTATGATTTCTGTAGTCAAGAAGAAATTTGGTTATGATGATGCACTGGATGCTTTTGGTTGTCATGGAATTGGTGGAATGTTTGGCGGAATTATGACAGGAATTTTCGCAACACCAGCTTTGGCTCCAGAAAAAGGTTATGTAGGGCTAGTTTATGGGTCAGGAAAATTACTTTTGGCTAATCTTACTGCGGTTGTTTTTACAGTTATTTTTACGGCTCTTGTCAGTTGGATTATTATTAAGGTGATTGGACTTATTATGCCGATTCGAGTTACTGACCGTGCTGAGGCAATTGGTCTTGATGATAGTGAGCATGAAGAAACTGCTTATCCAACATTTTTAGGTTTAGATTCTTGATTTTAGTTTATTGATAAGTCTGTCAGTCAATTTATTATAAAAATGAAGGAAATGTATTTTTAAAGATAAGAGAGAAAAAATATGAAAAAAATTGAAGCGATTATTCGAACGGATAAATTAGAAGATTTGAAAAAAGCTCTATCAGACAATGGCTTGGTACATGGAATGACTGTTTCGCAAGTTCTTGGCTATGGTGAACAAAAAGGTTTTGCGGAATATGTTCGTGGTCAGCGAATCGAAACAACTTTACTTTCTAAAATAAAAATAGAAATTGTCTCAATTGATGAAAAAGTTGATCAAATTGTTAATGTAATCACTAAAGCAGTGCGAACTGGTGAAGTGGGAGATGGAAAGATTTTCATTCAACCAATAGAACGTGTGATTCGTATTCGGACATCAGAAGAAGATGCCCAAGCATTGTAAGTAAATATGGGCTGACAAATGGGTCAGCCTTTTTTTGTTTTCTTTGAAAAATTATCGATAGTGCTGTCAGTAATTATGACTGTTGAAAAAAAGGCTGATTAGGGGTAAAATAGATTAGATAAAGTCGTCAGTGAAATATTTTACTGACAACTTAAAAAGGAATAGAAAATGAAAAAAATAACGAAATTTAAAGATCAAAAAATCTTAGTTCTTGGACTTGCCCGTTCTGGAATGGCTGCTGCTCTTGTGCTCAATGAGTTGGGAGCGATTGTTACAGTTAATGATGGCAAACCTTTTGAAGAAAATAAAGAAGCTCAAGTACTATTAGAAGAAGGGATTAAAGTCATCACAGGAAGTCACCCGATTGATTTGTTGGACGAAGATTTTGCACTGATGGTTAAAAATCCAGGAATTCGTTATGATAATCCCATGGTTGAGCGAGCAGAAGCTCTAAAAATTCCAGTGATTACTGAGGTTGAACTTGCGTATTTAGTGAGTGAGGCACCAATTATTGGCATCACAGGAACAAATGGTAAAACGACAACAACGACATTAATTGCTGATATTTTAAATGCTGATGGGCAATCTGCTAAGTTATCAGGTAATATTGGTTTTCCAGCGTCAGAAGTTGCCCAAAAAGCTCAAGCTACTGACACATTAGTGATGGAACTTTCAAGTTTCCAATTGATGGGAATTGATACTTTCAGACCTAAAATTGCTTTAATTACAAATCTTTTTTCTGCTCATTTGGACTACCATGGTTCACAAGAAGCATATGAAGCTGCTAAATGGCGGATTCAAGAAAATATGACAGCAGATGATTTCCTAATTCTCAATTTTAACCAAGAAAAATGCCGTAAATTAGCAGATAAAACAAAGGCAACGGTCCTTGCTTTTTCAACTAAAGAAAAGGTTTCAGGTGCTTATGTTAATGAGGGGAAAATTTATTTTAAAGATGAATTTATCATGGAAGCTTCTGAGCTCTCACTTCCTGGGGATCATAATTTAGAAAATGCTTTAGCGGCAATTGTCGCTGCAAAACTACGTGGAGCGAGAAATGAAGCAATTGTTGAAGTACTGACAAGTTTTGCAGGTGTAAAACATCGGTTGCAATATCTAGGTGAAATTGATGGACGAAAAGTCTATAATGACAGTAAAGCAACTAATATTTTGGCTACTCAAAAAGCCTTGTCAGGATTTGACAACAGTAAACTTTGGCTTTTAGCTGGTGGACTTGACCGAGGCAATGGCTTTGAAGATTTAGAAAAAGATTTAGAAGACTTAAAAGGAATGGTTGTCTTTGGACAAACTGCGGATAAATTGCGGTTGACGGCTGAAAAATTGAATATTCCTGTGTTTGCTAGTCAAAATGTTGCAACTGCTCTTAAAGAAATCATGCCTCAAACGCAAGTTGGTGATACCATTTTACTTAGCCCAGCTTGTGCAAGTTGGGATCAATATAAAACCTTTGAAGAACGAGGCGATTTATTTATCGAGGCTTTTGAGAGCTTAAAATAAAAAATATGATAGAATAAATTACTGACAATTATTAATTGGGACTAATTTGAATACTCAATTTACTGACAGATTAATATAAACAAGTTCATTTTACTGACAATTATCAGGTCTAACTCGTAGGTTATTTATTTCGTTATCGTCCACTTTTTTTCGATTTATTGATTTGAGTGAAGAAGATAGCGGTTAAAGCTCAAAAAGTTTAGATCTATCAGCAAATCCCCAAACCATTGGAGAAGAATAAATATGCGAATTATCATTACAGGCGGCGGCACAGGCGGTCATATTTACCCAGCCCTAGCTTTCCTGAAATATTTAAAACAAGAGGAACCAGATACAGAGGTCCTTTATATTGGAACTAAAAAAGGTTTAGAATCTAAAATTGTTCCACGAGCAGGAATTCAATTGAAAACAGTTGATATTCAAGGGCTAAGACGTTCATTAAGTCCACAAAATATAAAAACTGCCTTTAAATTTTTTAAATCAGTATCAGATGCTAAAAAAATTATGAAGGATTTTAAGCCAGATGTTGTGTTAGGAACTGGTGGATATGTGGCAGGACCAGTCGTTTTTGCAGCGGCACAATTGAAAATTCCAACAATTATTCATGAAGGAAACTCATTTCCAGGAATTACCAATCGTTTTCTTGCCAAAAAAGTTGACCGAATTGCCGTAGGTTTCCATGCAGCGGAGCAATATTTTCCTAGTGAAAAAACAAGTTTCACAGGGAATCCAAGAGCTCAAGAAGTTGCTGATGCAGCTGCTCAAGTTGAAAAGTTTGAACAACCAACAGTAGTGATTTTTGGGGGTTCTCGTGGAGCTTTAAAACTTAATAATGCTTTTATTGAAGCCCTGCCTGAATTGGCTAAACGTTCATTCAAAACAGTTTATGCTTCAGGTGAGATTTATTATGATGATTACAAAGAAACTTTTGATCAATATAAAGAAAATCCAAATTTAGATATTCGACCTTACATCAATAATATGACTGAACTTTTAGCAAAAAGTCAACTTTTTTTAGGGCGTTCTGGCTCAACAACAATCGCGGAAGTGACAGCTTTAGGTTTACCAGCGGTTTATGTTCCTAGTCCAAATGTCACAGCAGACCAACAAACTAAAAATGCTCAAGAATACGTTGATCAAGGAGCAGCAATTATTGTAAAAGATGAAGAATTGAATGGTCAAAGTTTAGTCGAAGCGATTTCAGATATTCTTGAAAACACAGAAAAATATCAAGAAATGCAAAAAGCTAGTCTAAAAGCAGGCGTTCCAGATGCTAGCCAACGCCTTTACAATCTAGTGAAAGAGATTAGTAACTAAATGAGTGAAAAAGATAATAACTTAACCCCTTGGCAGCAAAAACATCTTGAATATCAGAAAAGAAAAGCTGAAGAAGCTAAAAAAGAAAAGAAAGCAAATCAGCCTAAAAAGGCTCGCTTGAGCTCTCCTTTTCTTAAAAGTCTTCCAAAAACTGAAAAAAACTTTGATGACACTGAAGGTCAAGCTGAGTCAGCTGAGTTGTTAGATGAAAACTTGGAAGTCAATCAAGAAGAAAGCCAAGCAAGCGAATATTCAACTGAAAATGAACAAATTGTTGCTCAACTAGATTCTCTTTCCCAAGAATTCAAAGAGGAAGAGAAGCCAAAAAAAGCTAGATTTTCTAAGTTGTTTGAAGGCTCAGCTCCGCTTTTAAAGAAAATGTGGCCAGCTTTATTGGCTGTTATTCTGGTCTTTTTGGGCTCCCTCTATTTGATTTCACCTTTGAGTAAAATATCAACTTTTAGCGTATCAGGGAATAAAAATGAAAGTTCAGAACAAGTAGCCCTCGCTTCAGAAATTAAGACAAGTGATAGTATTTTTAAAATTCTTAATAATAAGGCGAAAATTGAGTCAACGATTGAACAAAAATTTCCTCGAATTTCTACTGTCACGATTAACTATCATTTTCCAAATCGATTTGAGGCGGTTGTTCAAGAACATACCAATAGTGTTTATGTCAAAAGGAATAATCAAACTTATCTTGTCTTAAATAATGGCTATGTGATTAAGACACCGGTTGATGCCAGCAAGCTTGAAAAATTGCCAGTTTTACAAGATTTTACTGATGAAGAAGTCCAGACTTTTGTCAAAGCCTATGAAACTCTTAAACCAGCTATCAAAGCTTTGATGACGAATGTAACGAAAACTCCTACAGATGCAACCAAAGATTTTATCGCAATTGATATGAGTGATGGAAATCAGGTTCGTGTCTCTCTCAGTCAAATGGCTGATCGACTTCCTTATTATCCAAGCATTGCTAAACAAGTTCAGGCTCCACAAGTAGTGGATATGGAAGCGGGAATTTATACGAAACCTAAAGCGGCCTATGATGCTTATCTTTCTCAATTATCCACTTCTAAGTCGGCTTCTATTTCGGCTCAAAATGCTAAAAAGGCTGAAACAAGCGGAGAGAGTACTGCTCAAAGTACAACGACAAGCTCAAATTAAAAGTAAAAAAAGTGATAATTTAGGATTGTCACTTTTTTAGCATAGGGCAAGCTATAAAAAAGCTGGATAAAATGCTATAATGAATAGCACGCATTTTTGTGGGAAAATAATATATAAACTATTTAAAGAAAATTTAGAGGAGAAACTGTATGTCTTTATTTTTAGATACAGCACGAATTGAAGTAAAAGCTGGTAAAGGTGGCGATGGCGCAGTTGCTTTTCGTCGTGAAAAATATGTACCAGATGGCGGTCCTGCCGGTGGTGATGGAGGTAAAGGGGGTTCTGTAATCTTTAAAGTTGATGAAGGAATGTCAACTTTGATGGATTTCCGATACAACCGCATCTTCCGTGGGAAACCCGGTGAAAAAGGGATGAACAAAGGGATGCACGGTCGTGGAGCCGAAGATTTAATTGTTCATGTTCCTCAAGGGACAACTGTTAAAGATAATGAAACTGGCGATGTTTTAGTCGATTTGATTGAAAAAGATCAAGAATTTGTGGTTGCTAAAGGTGGCCGCGGTGGTCGTGGAAATATTCGCTTTGCGACACCACGTAATCCAGCGCCAGAAGTGGCAGAAAATGGAGAACCTGGAGAAGATAAGATTCTACTTTTGGAACTTCGTGTTTTAGCAGATGTTGGTTTAGTTGGATTCCCATCAGTTGGGAAATCTACTTTGCTGTCAGTAGTTTCAAATGCTCGTCCTAAAATTGGAGCTTACCATTTCACAACAATTACACCAAATATTGGGATGGTTCAAGTCGGTTATGGCGATAGTTTTGTTATGGCGGATATGCCAGGATTAATTGAAGGAGCACACTCTGGTGCAGGACTTGGAATTCAATTTTTGCGTCATATTGAACGGACACGTGTCCTTCTTCATATTCTTGACATGTCTGAACTTGAGGGACGTGACCCTTATGAAGATTACAAAACAATCAATGATGAATTGGAATCCTACAATCTCCGCTTGATGGAACGTCCACAACTTATTGTTGCCAATAAGATGGATATGCCAGAAGCAGCAGAACGTTTGGCCGAATTTAAAGAAAAATTGGCTGCTGATTTAGAAGCAGATCAAGAGATGCCTGAAATTTTTGAAGTTTCTGGGTTGACTAAAACAGGATTACAAGGCTTGTTAGCTCGTACGAGTGAATTACTTGCTCAAACACCAGAATTCTTACTTTATGACGAAGAAGCCTTGGGTGATGAAGTAGCTTACTATGGCTTTGAAGACGAAGAAAAACCATTCAAAGTTTCACGCGATGATGATGGTGGATGGCGTTTATCTGGTGAGAAAATTGAAAAACTCTTTATCATGACAAACTTTGACCATGATGAATCAGTAATGAAATTTGCTCGGCAAATGCGTGCCTTCGGTGTCGATGAAACGCTTCGCTCAATGGGTGCCAAAGACGGAGATTATGTACGAATTCAAAAATTTGAATTTGAATTTGTAGACTAAAAATATCAATATTTTCGGAGATTAAAAATGGGATTTAAAATTATTGGTGACCGTGACAAAGACGGAAATTTTATTGCCTCAGCCGATTATTGGACAGATGAACGGATTGATGACTTATTAAAGAAATACAATCCTCACGGTAAATTGACTTTATCAAAGGCTAATCAACAGAAAAATGATGAAAAAAAGACTGATTAATTCAGTCTTTTTTTATTGACGAAATTTATAGTTTTACTGACAGAGAGATTATTGTCTTCTGTCAGTCGTTTTGGCTTGAATTATTTCCTGAAAAATGACTTTATTGACCGTTTTAGATTGGTCAGCAACTTTATAGAGTGCATTACGTTGAAGCGTTTGAATTTGGAAAACTGGGCTGATATTATTTGTCTTATGGAGATTATCTGTAATAATTTGATTAGGATTAAAATTGATATCGTCAGGAACTAGAGAAAGGACTGCTGATTTTTCATAATTTTGCTCAGAAATCGTTTGATTTTCAATGTGAAAACTGATTGCTCTTGGCAGAGACGGAGCTGCCAGAGGAAACCCAGCAATGATTGCATTAAATGAGATATTCTGACCAAAAATCACTTGTTTATTTTTATATTTTTCGAGTTCATTTCTAAGTAAAAGCTCAGCATCCTCAAAAGATAAATTTGGCTGATAATAGAATTTTTTTCGAATATTATTAGTGATTAATTCAAATCCTGTAATTCCAACAACAAAACCATTCGGATTACTTTCAAATTTTTTAAAATGACTTTGCGTCAGAAGTTCATTGGTCGTAATTTGTCCATCGGAGATGACGCTGATAAAATCAGGTAACATGACGATATTAATAAAACTCATTTAAAGATTCCTATAAAAAAGTCTGTCATTACTGACAGATCTTCATTTTCTACTGATGATTCTGTCAGTAATTATTTTTTTGGACGAACAAACATGGCGTCACCAAAACTGAAGAAGCGATACTTTTCATCAATTGCGTGTTGATAAGCCTCAAGAACGAAGTCACGTCCAGCAAAAGCGGCAACTAACATAACTAAAGTTGATTTTGGTAAGTGGAAATTAGTATTAAAGGCATCGACAACTTTCCATTCATAACCAGGTTTAATGAAAATATCAGTCCAGCCAGAATCCGCTTGAATCTCTCCATCAAATTTGCTACCAATCGTTTCTAAAGTACGAATTGACGTTGTTCCAGAAGCGACAATCTTATGACCACTGGCTTTAACGGCTCGGAGTTGGGCGGCAGCTTCCTCTGTCAGACGATAAAATTCACTATGCATATGATGTTCATCAACATTATCTACACTGACAGGACGAAAAGTTCCTAAGCCAACGTGGAGAGTCAACTCAACAATTTTAACCCCTTTGTCAGCAATTTTTTCTAAAAGTTCAGGGGTATAATGCAAACCAGCAGTTGGAGCTGCGGCAGAACCATTTTCTTTAGCAAAAACGGTTTGATAACGTTCTTGGTCTTCAAGTTGCTCATGAATATATGGTGGTAATGGCATTTCTCCTAAGCTTTCCAAGATTTCGAGAAAAATTCCGTCATATTTAAATTCAACAATTCGACCACCGTGTTCGAGAATTTCAACAACAACAGCTTTCAAACGACCGTCACCAAAAACAACTTCCTCGCCAACTTTCATCTTACGAGCAGGTTTAGCTAACGTTTCCCAACGATTTTCTCCCATATCTTTGAGCAGAAGTAGTTCGATATGACCACCCGTTTCAGCACGTTCACCGTGCAAACGAGCAGGAAGCACACGTGTATTATTTAAAACTAAAGCATCTCCGGCCTCGAGTTCATCAATAATATTATAAAAATGTCTATCTTCAAGTTCTTCTGTTTTGGGGTCGAGAATCAATAAACGTGATTCAGAACGTTTTTCCAAAGGCGTTTGTGCAATTAATTCTTCTGGTAAATCAAAATCAAAATCATTTATATTCATAAGTTGTTTTTATTTTACTCCAATCTTTTATCAAGGGTCTAAAATATATTTTATGCTAAACTATTTTAGATTTCCCTCAAGCCTTTCTTTTCAGGTCTATCTCATCAAACTTATCAGTTTGTCATAGAATAATTTTATATAAAAAGAAAAAGCATACTTCACTATTATATCATTTTTTGAAAGCACTAGCTTTGAGAAGTCTATGATTTTTTATATGACGAAAGATGACGTATTGTAAAATTAGTACTAAAGAATATAAGAATTTGCAAAAAAGAGGTTTTAATATTACAATAGTAAAATATAAATATAAAAGGGAATATTATGAAAAAAAGGAAAAAGATGATTATATGGATTCTGGTGGTTTTATCCGTGATTTTAGTCGGAGGATATTTTGCAATCGGAAATTATTTTTACGATATGGCTATTAATGCTCATACCAGCAAATCCTTTTTGACTGGGAATAATGATTCAAAAAAGCAAAAAACACTCTCTAAAAAAGAAAAAGAGAGAAAAGAGCAAAATGAAGCCTTTATGGCTCAGGTTAAGCCAACAGCCTCTTATATCACTTCGTCTGATAAGTTAAAATTGAAACTTTATGCGGCAGATTATATTCAAAAATCAAAGACAAATAAGTGGGCGATTGTTGTGCATGGTTATGGCGGTCAATCAAGTGATATGGCCAGTTGGACACGTCATTTTTATAATAAAGGTTATAATGTTGTTACTCCTGATTTAAGAGGCCATGGGAAAAGTCAGGGAGATTATATTGGTATGGGTTGGGATGACCGAAAAGATATGTTGCTCTGGATTAACACAATCACTCAACGAGACCCTCAAGCAGAGATTGTTCTGCTAGGTGTTTCAATGGGTGGAGCTACTGTCATGAATACCTCAGGAGAAAAACTTCCCTCTAATGTCAAAGCCATTGTGGAAGATTGTGGCTATACTTCAACCGGAGATGTTTTTACTTATCAGCTAAAACAACTATTTGGCTTGCCTAAATTTCCTGTCCTTTATGCTGCGAATACTATGACAGAAATCAGAGCAGGATATAATATCTTCAAGTCTTCTGCGATTAAACAAGTAGCAAAGAGTAAAACGCCAATGCTCTTTATTCATGGGGATAAGGATACTTTTGTTCCTTTTAAAATGTTAGAACCTCTCTATAATGCGGCTAAGGTCGAAAAGGAAAAATTGGTTGTTCACGGAGCAGGACATGGTGAATCAGAAAAAATAAATCCTGACTTATATTGGAGCCATGTTTGGAATTTTGTTGGAAAATATATGTCATAATTATAAAATCAGTCAATAAAATAGCAAAATAAAAAAGTTCTTTATTAAAGAGCTTTTTTATTTTAATTTTGATATTTTTGAAGACAATTTTTAGTTGACATGGTCTTATTTTATGATATAATGAAAGTGTAGAAAAATTGATATATACCAATTTAGGAATGGAGCATATAAAAATGAAAGTTATCGTAGTAAAAAACCAACTTGAAGGTGGAAAAATCGGACTTGATCTTCTTAAAGAATCAATCAACAATGGTGCAAAAACATTGGGACTTGCAACAGGTTCAACACCAGTAGAATTTTATAATCAAATCGTTAATTCAGACCTTGATTTTACAAACATGGTATCAGTAAACTTGGACGAATATGTAGGGCTTGATGGTTCTGATGAACAATCATATCGTTACTTTATGACTAAACATTTGTTTGGAGAAAAACCATTTAAAGAAAACTTCTTGCCAAATGGTAAAGCAACTGACCTTGAAGCTGAAGCAAAACATTATGACCAAATTATTGAAGAAAACCCAATTGATTGGCAAATTCTTGGAATTGGTCAAAATGGACACATTGGTTTTAATGAACCTGGAACACCAGCTGAAATTACCACTCACGTTGTGGACCTTCAAGAAAGCACAATCAAAGCTAATGCTCGTTTCTTTGAATCAGAAGCAGATGTTCCACGTAAAGCAATTTCAATGGGGCTTGCATCAATTATGAAATCTAAAAACATTGTTTTAATGGCTTACGGAAAAGAAAAAGCAGAAGCAATTAAAGGAATGGTTGAAGGTGAAGTGACTACTGAACTTCCAGCATCAATTTTGCAAAACCATGCGAATGTTACTGTTATTGCTGACGAAGCTGCGGTATCATTGTTGAGCAAATAAAATAAAAAAAGTCCTATCAGGACTTTTTAATTTACTGACAGAAAAGCTGTCAGTATTTTTTTATATTTTTTTATATTTACGATGGTTATCAACGACTTCTGAAACAGAATAGGCTGTATCATCACTAAATGAAATGTTGTGATTTAGGTCTAAATATTCGTTAAACATAGTTTCGTATTCAGGAATGCTCAAGCGACTTCTTGCATCTAACATTGATTGATGTTCAACTTTAAGTAAGTGCTTTTCATAACCTTCGACGAGTTCACCAGAGAAAAATTCGGCAACCGTACCAGAGCCATAACTAAAAAGTCCAATACGCTGACCAGCATTCAATTTATCAGAGTTTTCTAAAAGTGAGATTAGACTTAAATAGAGAGAACCAGTATATAAATTACCAACACGACGATTATAAACAATTCCACGTTCAAATTGTTCCATCAGTTCTTCAGCATTAGCTGGTTTTTCTGTTTCAAGCATTGGTAACAAAGCTTTTTTACCCATTTTTGTGTAAGGGGTATGAAAAGCAAGAGCAGCAAAATCTTCAAAGTGTAAGCTTGTCCGGCGGCTGTATTCTTTCCAAATTTTAGCAAAGGCATCAATGTAAGTTTCATTTGAAAATTTGCCATCAACAGTAGGGTAAGCTTGACCAAAAGGTCGCCAGAAATCATAGATATCTTGAGTCAAAGCAACATTATCATTATTTAAGGTCATAATTTTAGGATTAGCAGTGATGAGCATTGCAACGCTTCCAGCCCCTTGAGTAGGTTCCCCTCCAGTATTTAGACCATACTTAGCAATATCAGATGCGATGACTAAAACTTTAGCTTCGGGGTTCAAAAGAACATGGTCCCGGGCCAAAGCAAGACCAGCAGTTGTTGCATAACAAGCTTCCTTCATCTCGATACTTCTAGCAAAAGGTTGGATGCCGAGTAAATCATGAACAACAACTGCCGAAGCTTTTGATTCATCAAGACTTGATTCTGTTCCAACAATAACCATGTCAATCGTTTCTTTATCTTCATCAGTCAAAATACTAGCTGCTGCATTAGCCGCAAAAGTAATTATATCTTGAGTAGCAGGATTCACTGCCATTTCATCTTGACCAATACCTATCTGGAATTTTGCTGGATCAACATTGCGAGCTTCTGCTAAATCCCTCATGTCCACAAAAGTACTGGGAACAAAAAATCCAAGTTTATCAATACCGACTTTCATATTTTAAAAATTTCCTTATCTACTAATATATAGAAGAAAGGAACTCCTTTCAAATGTCTTTGGAATGCTTTAATTTTATCATAAAAATACGTTAAATTCTTAGCTAAGATGTTTTTTATCTATAAAATACTAAGGAAGGTTACTCTAACAAGCTTGTAAAACAAATATTACAAATGACAGATGCTTTGAAAAAATAAAGGCAGATAATTCGTCACTTAGTAGACATCTTTGCACAATTTAATGTAAAGATGCTTTGACAAAAGTAGTTTAAAATATGCTATAATGACTTTCGGAGGTTCATTCGTGAAAGAAATTGTAATCATTGACGCCTTAAGAACACCAGTCGGAAAATATGATGGTGCTCTTGCTGAGTATTCGGCAGAAAAACTAGGAACACACGTTGTTTCAGCTTTATTGTCAAAAAATAAAAATATAAAATCAGATGTTGAACAAGTTATTTTTGGTAATGTTCTTCAAGCTGGTAATGGTCAAAATATTGCGCGCCAAATTGCGGTTAATAGTGGTTTATCAACCAGTGTTCCAGCTTCAACCATTAATGAAGTTTGTGGTTCAGGAATGAAGGCAGTAATTCTAGCTAAGCAACTTTTACAGTTGGGCGAAGCAGAAGTTGTTATTGCTGGTGGAACGGAATCAATGTCTAATGCGCCTATTCTTAAAAATCGTAATACAGAAGAAGAAACATTAAGCATGTTAAGTGACGGCTTAATTGATGCTTTTTCTGGCATTTCAATGGGAATTATTGGAGAAACAATTGCGGAGCAGTTTGATGTTAGTCGTGCTGACCAAGACCGTTTCGCACAAAATTCTCAAGAGAAGGCTGTAGCAGCCAGTCAAGCAGGAATTTTTAATGACGAGATTGTAGCTCTTGGGAAACTTTCTGTTGATGAAACTCCTCGACCTTCATCTAGCCTGGAAAAATTGGCTACATTACGGACAGCCTTTAAGGAAAATGGAACAGTTACAGCTGGAAATTCTTCACCAGTTAATGACGGAGCTTCTGCTTTAATTTTGGCTACTAAAGATTATGCTGAAAAACATGGGATTTCTTATTTAGCTGAATTAGTTGAGAGTGCGGAAGTTGGTATTGATCCCGCAATTATGGGAGTATCACCGATTGATGCAATTCAAAAATTAGTTCAACGCTCAGGCGTTCAGCTTTCAGAAATTGATCTTTTTGAAATTAACGAGGCCTTTGCTGCATCAAGTATTGCTGTCAATCGTGAATTGGGCTTAAAAGATTCTCAAGTTAATATTTACGGAGGAGCGATTGCTCTTGGACATGCTATTGGGTCAAGTGGGGCTAAAATCCTGACAACTTTGGGATATGCTTTGAAACGAGAACAAAAGCGTTATGGAATTGCTAGTCTTTGTATTGGTGGTGGTCTAGGGCTTGCTATTTTATTGAAAAATCCTGACTTTTAAAAATTGATGGAGGAATTGCCCAGTATTTCTGGGCATTTTTGGGAAATATGAGAAAAAAATTTTATCAAATGTCGCCACAAGAGCGATTGAATTCGTTAAACTTATCCGAAAAGAGTCAAGAAATTTTAGGTGAGATGGCCCTAGATACAACTATTTTGGACAATCTCATAGAAAATCAAATTTCTGAATTTGAATTGCCAATGGGAATTGCCCAAAATTTTGTTATTAATGAACAAAGTTTTCTAATACCAATGGTTACAGAGGAACCGTCAGTGATTGCTGCAGCAAGTAATGGAGCAAAAATAGCCGGAAATTTTGTAGCTGAAATTAAAGAACGTTTAATGCGTGGTCAAATTGTATTTTATGATGTTAAAAATTCAGATAAGATTGCAAATGAAATACTTGAAAAGCAAGAAAAAATCTTTGAACAAGCCGAACTTTCTTACCCGTCAATCGTTAAACGAGGTGGCGGTTTGAGAGAGGTTTCTAGTCGGATTTTCTCTAGTCAAAAGTTTTTATCTGTTGATGTCAAGGTTGATGTTAAAGACGCCATGGGTGCAAATATTATTAATTCAATCTTAGAAGGAATTGCTGAACTCTTTGGGAGTTGGTTTCCTGATGAAAAAATTCTGTTTAGTATTTTATCAAATTATGCTACTGAATCACTGGTGAAAGCGACCTGTGAAATTCCGGTTGAACGCCTTTCAAAAAAAGCAGATGGATATGAAATTGGTCAAAAAATTATGGCTGCTTCCCAATATTCAAAAATTGATCCTTATCGTGCTAGTACCCATAACAAAGGGATTATGAACGGTATCAATGCGGTCATTTTAGCTACAGGAAATGACACTCGAGCTATCTCAGCTGCTATTCATGCTTATGCGGCAAAAGATGGAGCCTACCAAGGGTTAGCCAACTGGGAACTTCAAGAGAAAATGTTGGTTGGCGAACTCGAAATTCCTTTACCAGTGGCAACTGTCGGAGGGGGAGTCAAGGTTTTACCAAAAGCACAAGCAGCTATGGAGATTCTGGATATTAGTGATGCTAAGGAACTCGCAAAAGTTATTGCTGCAGTGGGACTAGCTCAAAACTTAGCCGCTTTACGTGCTCTAGTTTCAGAAGGAATTCAACAGGGACACATGAGTCTACAAGCTCGTTCTTTGGCTTTGAGTGTGGGAGCACAAGCGGATGAAATCGCGATATTAAGTCAACAATTACGTAAAGAAAAAGTGATGAATCAAGAAGTGGCCCAAAATTTACTAAAAAATTTGAGAAAATAATAGCCTGTCAAGATTTTTTCTTGACAGCATGAAATTAGTCTGCTATAATATTAAATATAATAAAAAAGAAATAGGAAATATAAAATGTCTGTAAAAATTCGTTTGACTCGTATGGGTTCTAAGAAAAAACCTTTCTACCGTATTAATGTTGCTGATTCACGTGCACCACGTGATGGTAAATTCATCGAAACAGTTGGAACTTACAATCCACTTGTAACTGAAAACCAAGTAACTCTTAAAGAAGAACGCGTATTGGAATGGTTGAGCAACGGAGCACAACCTTCAGATACAGTTCGTAACCTTCTTTCAAAAGCGGGCGTTATGAAAAAATTCCACGAATCAAAACTTTCTAAATAATTTTTGAGATAAGCTGCTTTTTAGCAGCTTTTCGTGAATCTAAAAATCATATAAAATGGACTTGAATAACTTTCAAGTTAGAGTAGAGGTAAGAAATGCAAAAAGATGTGAAAGAACTCGTTTTAACTATTGTAAAACCTTTGGTGACTCAGCCTGATGAAGTTTCTTTGGAAATTATTGAAGGTGAGGAGTTTATGGAATACCATCTCAAAGTTGCTGACGGAGATATTGGAAGAATAATTGGACGTCAAGGTCGAATTATTCAGGCCATTCGTACAGTTGTATACTTTGTTCCTGTTGAAGGGAAAAAAGTTCGACTCCTCGTGGACCAATAATAAGTAAAAATAAAAGAACTCATCATTGATGAGTTCTTTTATTTTTGGAAAACGAACGTTCTATTTGAGAAATAAAATAGTTATTTAGACTTTCCTTTTATTGTCCCCAAAAATATGCTAGAATGAAAAAATATTGATTAATAATTGTAGAAATAATCAGTGATAAATATAAATTAACTGATTTTTATATAGGTGGATAATGGATAAGAAAAAAGGAATTTTATTAGTAGCTTTAGGGACGCCTCGTTCTTGTGAGACAGAGGATGTAAGGGAATATTTAAAAGAATTTTTGGGTGACCCACTCGTCATTCAAAAACCAAGATGGCTTTGGCTTCCAATTTTGAATGGTATTATTTTAAAAGTAAGACCGCAAAAATCAGCAGAGATGTATAAACAAATCTGGACTGACGAGGGTTCACCTTTGATGAGTTACACAATAGCCCAAACCGAACAATTACAAGAACTTCGTGAAGACTTTGATGTTCGCTTTGCCATGACCTACGGAGAGCCCCGCATTGATAAGGTCATTAGAGAGATGAAAGAATCAGGAGTTGAGGATATTACTGTACTCCCACACTATCCTCAATACTCATTAACAACCGTTGAGCCAATTATTCAACAAGTTAAGAAAATAGATGACAAAATTAATGTTATTCGAGATTTTCATCAGATTGAATCTTATACAGACTTACTGGCAGAGTCTATCAGAGAAAAATGGCAAGCCAATCATTATGATAAGCTTATTCTTAGCTACCACGGCATTCCACTATCGTATTTAACGAAGAAGAAAGATGCTTATGAGGCACAATGTATCGAAACTACGCGGCTAGTTGTTGAAAAATTGGGCTTAAAGGAAGAAGAATACGAGCATACTTACCAATCAAAATTTGGTCCTGAGAAATGGTTAGAGCCTGCAACAATCGATAGAATTGCTGAGCTTCCTAAAGAAGATACAAAGAAAGTATTAATTTGTTCTCCAGCTTTGTGGCGGATTGTTTGGAAACTTTATTTGAATTAGAAATTGAAAATAAAGAAGTCTTTGTGGAAAATGGGGGCGAGACTTTTGATTTTGTCCATCCATTTAACGATTCTTTAGAATTTACTAAAGTACTAAGTGAAGTAATCGAGAAAAATAAAGATGAAGTTGAAGTTTAAAATTTAGAGTAAAAGGAAATGCTTAATGAAGAAACAGTATGAAATTATTTCAATGAAAGATCACTATCGGATTCGTCTTGGAATTTTTGAACCACAAGGAAAAGCAAAAGGCGTGGTGCAATTAGTTCATGGTTTTGGCGAATATACGGGTCATTATTTATATTTAATCAATGAATTAGTTAATGCTGGTTTTGTTTGCTTTATGCACGACCAAAGAGGACATGGGGTTCTAGCAGCAGCTAAACCTAAACTTCAGGGACGAGCAAGAAATTATGAGAACTTTATTAGTGATGCCTTAGAAGTCCGAAAAATAATTGGCAAAAGATATCCCAAATTACCAGTTTATCTCTTTGGACACAGTATGGGAGGAAATATTTCACTGAATGTTCTGCTTAGAAATGTTGAAAATCAAAAACTTTATCAAAAAGCAGTTATTGAATCTCCTTGGCTTGCCTTGACAAATCCACCGGCTGTTCCCCTACAAAGGTTGGCTCAAGTTTTAGGGAAATTTAATTCAAAAATTAGAGTTCGTACGGGACTTAAAGTTGATGCAATCTCTCATCGGAGTGATTTAGTTGATTTAGTGACTAAAGATGGAATATATCATGAACTATTATCTTTACGTTTGTTTTCACAAATTATGGAAGCAGGACGTTTTGCCCAAAGTCAGGCCGAGCAGTTAAAGATACCCACCTTATTATTTTGTGGAGAAGAAGACCAAATTTGTTCACCGTTAGCGATTCGTTCCTTTGCTGAAAATGCTGGTGCTAATTTGGAATTAGTTGAAGTTGCTGAGGGCTATCATGCCCTTCATTTAGATACTAAAGCAGATGCTTTTATTGACAAAATGAAGGCTTTCCTGCTTGAATAAGACTGAGTAAAATAAAAGGCTATTTAATTTTGAATAGCTTTTTTATTTTATGATTTTATATTTGCTGCTGAAAATTGAGCCCTTTATATTTCAAAAAATTTAAAATTTTGTATTCTTTAAAAGAAATCTGCTCAAAAATAGTTTCATTTAAATCAGGGCCTAGTTGATATGTTATAATTAGGGAATGGAAAACTTTTACAAAGTAGGAACAATTGTTAATACACAGGGACTTCAAGGTGAAGTTCGAGTACTACCATCAACAGATTTTGCTAATGAACGCTTTTCAAAAGGGGCAGTATTAGCACTTTTTGATGATAAAGATAACTATATTCAAGATTTAAAAGTGAAATCTGGTCGATTACAAAAGAATTTTTATGTGGTCAAATTTGAAGGATTTTATCATATCAATGATGTCGAAAAATATAAAGGTTATGTTGTTAAAATTGCGCAAGAAAATCAAGAAGAGTTAAATGATGGGGAATTTTACTATCATGAAATTATTGGAAGTGATGTTTATGAAAATGACATTTTAATTGGTCAAATCTCTGAAATTCTTCAACCAGGTGCCAATGATGTCTGGGTCGTTAAACGTAAAGGAAAACGTGATTTACTTTTACCTTATATCCCACCTGTTGTCCTGAAAGTTGATGTGGCTAAGCATCGAGTTGATGTGGACATCATGGAAGGATTGGATGACTAAGGGCATGAGAATTGATATTTTAAGTATTTTTCCTGATATGTTTGGTCCACTTAACCAGTCAATAGTTGGCAAGGCTCAAGATAAAGGTATTTTAGAATTACATACTCATGATTTTCGCGAAAATGCCACAAATAAACAGCGACATGTCGATGATATGCCTTATGGTGGGGGACAAGGGATGTTGTTGATGCCTCAACCTATCTTTGATACGATGGATAAAATTCCACAAAAAGCTGAAAAGCCTGCACGGGTGATTCTTTTAGATCCAGCCGGAAAAAAATTTGATCAAAAAATGGCTGAGGAATTGTCAGAAGAAGAACAACTAATCTTTATTTGTGGACACTACGAAGGCTATGATGAACGAATTAAAACTTTGGTGACAGATGAGGTATCTTTGGGAGACTTTGTCTTAACGGGAGGAGAAGTGGCAGCAACTGTAATGATTGATGCTGTTGTTCGCCTTATACCTGGTGTTTTGGGGAAAGCGGCTAGTCATGAAGATGATTCATTTTCTAGTGGGCTTTTAGAATATCCCCAATACACTCGCCCAGAAGATTTTAAAGGAATGAAGGTTCCCGAAGTCTTGATGAGCGGTCATCATGAGAATATTCGCAAGTGGCGTTTGAGAGAATCTTTGAAAAAAACACTAGAGCGCCGTCCGGATTTATTGGATGCATATGAACCTAATAATGAAGAACTAAAAATGCTACAATTATTGCGTGAAAATGTTCAAGATGTGGTAGAATAAAGTAGTGTTAAGAATTTTAGTGAATATTGGGATACTTATTGAATTCAAATAACGAAATGTGTGTTCTTATTGTTCATAGATGCGAATAAAATTAATATAGATAGAGGAATTTTAAAATGACTTTAACGATTGAACGAGAACAAGAATTTGTTAACCAATTTCATTATGATGCTCGTAATTATGAATGGGAAAAAGAAAATGGAACGCCCGAAACAAATCTAAATGTCCAATTTCAACTTGTTCCTAAGGAACAACTTGAACGACTTGGTGAAGAAGATACAGGGCTTCATGCTGTCCTTACATACTTAATTGTATTAGATAATATTGTACTTTCAGGTTTTGTAAGTCAATTGAATTATATACGTGGACGAAAAATTAAAGAACAAGAAGAACTTGAACAAGAGGAATTAGCTCAACTTGCGGCTCCTTTATTTGAACTTCTTAAGCGCATGGTTTATGAAACAACCGAGGTTGCTTTAGATCAGCCTGGAATTAACTTAGAATTTTAATTAATAGAATTGACTTATGAAATTAGCTGTTATTACTGACTCGTCGGCAGATTTTGCCGAAAAATATAAAACTTATCAAAATCTTTTTGTTTTGGATATTCCGATTTCAATTGATGGAGTGGATTACGATTTACAAAAGATTTCTCATGAAGAATGGTATGACCTGATGGCCAAGGCTCAGGAAGTACCTAAAACCTCACAACCTAGTGTAGCTGAACTTGATCGCCTTTTAAAAGATTTAGAAAAACAAGGATATACTCACGTTCTAGGTCTCTTTTTGCCAGCTGCAATTTCTGGATTTTATCAAAATATTTTCTACTTACAAAGCGAATATGAACAAATGAAAGTTCTATTTCCTGAGACTTTTATTACCTCTAGTCCTTTAGGCTATATGGTTGAAACAGTTTTGGATTTGGCAGAAGCTGGTGCAGAATTTGATGAGATTATTGCAAAGTTTGAAGAACAAAGAGAGGGCGACCGCGCCTATATGCTCGTTGATGATTTGCATTGGTTAGCCAAAGGGGGGCGTTTATCTAATGGTGCGGCTGTTCTTGGTACTTTATTGAATATTAAGCCAGTATTAACTTTCAGTACTGAAGGGAAAGTAGAAGTTTTTGAAAAAGTTCGGACTGTGAAAAAAACAATGAGTCGCATGAAAGAACTTTTACTAAAAGAAGTACAAGAACCTTCAGACTACAAGGTTTATGTCATTCAAACTAGAGCAGAAGAAAGAGCACAAGAGCTCTATGACTTTGCTTTATCACAAGGATTTGATGATGTTGAAATAGTTACTTTTGGTCCTGTTATTGCAACACATTTAGGATTGAATACTGTAGCTTATGGTATTTCTCCAAAAAAATAGAGCACGTAAAAACGTGCTTTTATGTAAAGAGAAATATTCTGAATAATAGAAATAATAGCGGTTACTAACAAATACTGATTTATTTACTTAGTTAATTCTTTTATTATAATAAAATGTTTGAGTGAGGATATGATTTTGAATAAAATTAAAGTAGTTGTGGCAGGATTTCGTGGAAAAATGGGTTCGACGGCTGTGCAAATGATTCTCAACGCTCCTAATTTTGAACTTGTCGCTTTATTAGGGAGAAAAGAAGAAGTTTCTGAGGCCTTTGATGTTCCTGTCTTCAATCGAAAAGAGGAACTAGAGAATATTGAAGCAGATGTTTGGCTGGATTTGACAGCTCCAGAGGTTGCTTATGAGAATGCTTATTTTGCGCTGGAACATGGCTTACGACCTGTTGTGGGCACAACTGGATTTACTGAGGATGAAGTGGCTCGTTTAATAAAATTTTCTAGGGAGAAAGAACTGGGTGGACTAATTGCACCTAATTTTGCCTTAGGTGCGGTTTTATTAATGCAATTCTCGAAACAGGCCGTGAAATATTTCCCAGATGTAGAAATTATTGAGTTACATCATGATGGTAAAAAGGATGCGCCCTCTGGAACTGCTGTAAAAACGGCAGAATTGATGGCTGAGGAACGTCTGGCTCATCATCAAGGGGCAGTAGATGAAAAAGAATCATTAGTTGGGGCGCGGGGAGCTGTTCTTGAGGGGATGAGGATTCATTCAGTTCGCTTACCAGGTCTGGTGGCTCATCAAGAAGTCATTTTTGGCTCAAAAGGTGAAGGATTGACCTTGCGCCATGACTCTTACGACCGTTCAAGCTTTATGACTGGAATTGCACTTGGAATTCGTAAAGTGATGACCGTTTCTGAGCTAAAATATGGCTTAGAACACTTTTTAGACTTATAATTTTTTTGACGATAGAGTAAGTTTGCAAGAGCTTTTCTATAATAAAACCTTTAGTGGGGGGCTTTATGAGTAATTTGGAAATTCGTAGATTAGACTTAAGTGATGCTGAGGCATTTATGGATTATATTCATAATTGGTCAACAGATACAAGTCCTTTTAAGATTGATGCTGTAAAAACTTATGCCGAGGTTAATTTGGATAATTTTGCGGAATATGTGGAAAAATTCGGAAAGAGGAAATAAGTGCCGAAAAGCCAGACTGGTCAACAGCTACTAAATATTTTGCTTTCATTAATGGACAAATTGCTGGTGAAATATCTTGTCGTTGGCAAATTGAAAAGGGAATTTTATTAGAATGGGGCGGACATATTGGTTATGGTGTCGCTCCTGATTTTAGAGGTCAGCATATTGCTGAAAAAATGGTCAATTTTGCCCTGCCCAAATATCAAAAACGTTTGATTTCTCAAGTAATGATTTCTGCTGACAAGGGAAATGTGGCCAGTCGTAAAACGATTGAAGCAAATGGTGGAATCTTAGAAAATACTGTGGAAATTGACGGAGACGAAATTTGTCGTTATTGGATTAATTTGGAAAAGTCAATGGAATAAAAATTACTGATAAAAATCGGAAAAAGTTCGTCAACCCTTTTTTGGGCTTGCGTGCTTTTTTCTTACTGACTATTCTTTACTTAGAAGTTTATGTGCTTTTGTCAGTATTTTAATAGTATTCAAAAATTCTGTCAGTAAAATTGGAAGCCTATAATGGGGCTATGCCCCTTTTTCTATAAAAAATGATAAAATAAAAGATATGAAATTAGAAAAATTACCCGAGGAGTTTGTACAGGCTCAGCCGGTTTTAGAAAAAATAAGCGAGCATGGTTTTGAAGCTTATTTTGTTGGAGGTTCTGTACGGGATGTATTGCTTGGGCGAGAGATTCACGATGTAGATATTGCAACGAGTGCTTACCCTGAGGAGATAAAAGATATTTTTCCTTATACTATCGATGTCGGTATTGAGCATGGAACTGTTCTTGTTTTAGCTGGAAAATCGGAAGCCGAGCATTATGAAATTACTACTTTTCGGACAGAATCAAAATATACAGATTACAGACGACCTGACCATGTGGATTTCGTCAGAGATTTACGAGAGGATTTAAAACGGCGCGACTTTACGGTTAATGCTTTTGCCTGTGATTTTGAGGGTCAAATCATTGATTTATTTGATGGTTTAACAGATTTAAAAGAACGAAGATTGACAGCTGTTGGGAGCGCTTTGGAGCGTTTCAATGAAGATGCCTTACGGATTATGCGTGCCATGCGTTTTGCTTCCACTTTGGATTTTAAAATTGAAGAGAAAACTTTTTCAGCCATGCGTGAGCGTTCTCACCTCTTAGAAAAAATTTCGGTTGAGCGAATATTTATCGAATTAGATAAATTATTGTTGGGGAGTGAATGGCGCAATGGTTTGACTTTATTGATTGAATCAGAGGCATGGAAATACTTACCAGATTTTCAAGATTTAGCCTTAAAAAAAGTGCTGACAGAGCTGTCAGTAGATTTTCACTTTAAAAATTCAGAACAAGCATGGGCGGCCTTACTGACCAGATTTTCAAATATTGATGTGAAGGCTTTTTTACGCAAATGGAAAGTATCAAATGAATTTTCAAAATATGTAGCTGACCTTGTTTCAGCCTATGAACTTGAAAATTGGGATTTGGTCAGTCTTTATCATTTTGGTTTGGAAAAAGCACTTCTGGTTGATGAGTTGAAAATTGCTTTTGGAAGGAATATTGACAGAGAACGAGCAGTTTTTATTAATGACCAATTGCAAATTCATGATAAATCAGAAATTGTTATTGCTGGGAAAGATTTGATGGATGAATTTTCACTTAAGCCCGGACCAGAGTTGGGAAAAATATTAAAAACTATTGAAGAAAAAATAGTTAAAAACGAGTTGAAAAATGAGCAGATTGCAATTTTAACAGAAGTTAATAAAATGCTAGAACTTGAAAAATAAAAGTTAACAAATTTTACTGATAGAAATTCTGAAAAAAAATCAATTAAAATTGTATTTCTGCTAGAGACACAATTTTTGATATTCCTATCAATGTATTCTATAAAATATAAAGGGAGAACTAATATGAAAATTGAAAATCGCCGTAAAGGGTCATGTACAACAGTGCTTGTTGGGAAAAAAGCCTCAATTGATGGGTCAACAATGATTGCCCGTAATGATGATGGTCATGAAGCGCTTGATCCACAACGCTTTATTGTCATTGAACCAGAAAATCAAGTGCGTCATTATAAGGCAGTCTTATCTGGTTTAGAATTAGATTTGCCAGATAATCCTTTGCGCTATACTTCGACACCCAATGCTGTCCTAAAAGAAGGAATTTGGCCTGCAGCAGGAATTAATAGTGAAAATGTTGCGATGTCAGCAACAGAAACAATTACTACGAATCCAAGAATTCTCGGACTTGACCCTTATGTGGAAAATGGGATGGGCGAAGAAGACCTTGTGACTCTCGTCTTGCCTTATATCAAAAGTGCTCGCGAAGGAGTCGAACGTTTAGGCCAATTACTGACAACTTACGGAACCTATGAACCAAACGGGATTGCTTTTGCTGACAATGAAGAAGTTTGGTGGTTGGAAACAATCGGTGGACATCATTGGGCAGCGGTTCGCATTCCTGATGATTCTTATGTGGTGGCACCAAATCGAATGAATATTGACGAATTCAAATTTGATAATGATGATTATATGTGTTCTGCTGATTTGAAACAATTAATTGATGAAAATCATTTAAACCCTGATTTTGAAGGTTATGAAAGTCATTATAATCTCCGTCATATCTTTGGTTCATCTTCAATAAAAGACTCTGTTTATAATAATCCTCGAACTTGGTATGGTCAAAATTTCTTGGGAAATGTATCTGAAGACCCACAAAATCAAGAACTTCCATTCATTTGTGAAGCTAGCCGTAAAATCACTGTCGAAGATGTGAAATTTGTCTTGTCAAGTCATTTTGAAAATACAAAATATGACCCTTATGGCACAACAAATCGTCCAGAAGAAAGAAAACTTTTCCGTCCAATCGGAATCAATCGAAATCACAGTGTTCATATCTTGCAAGTTAGAAATAATGTTCCTTTTGAACTTGCAGGTGTACAATGGCTTGCTTTTGGTGCAAATACATTCAATCATGTTGTACCATTTTACACAGCAATTAATGATACGCCAGCTTCTTATCGTGACGCGAAGGGAGAATATGATCCAACAAATATGTATTGGTTGAGCGCAACAACAGCTGTTCTTGGTGATGCGAATTATGATTTATTTGTTGATTTACGCAACACTTTTGAATTAAACACCATGGCGAAATTCCATGAAATTCAAAATGAAACTGATAAAAACTTTGAGCTTGCAGAAGATAAAATTGCTTATTTGACACAAGCCAATGAAAAATTAGCAGAGGCTGCTTTCAAAGCACAAACGGAACTTTTGGGACGTATGGTTGTTCTTGGTTCAGCTAATATGAAATTACGTTTTGACTTTAATGATTAATTTTATCTAAAAGATCTTAAAAAGTAATTGGAAAACTACTTTTTTTAGTTTTATTTTAACTTCAAAATGTTATAATACTATTACAGCTCAAAGCTAGAAAAGGAAAATAAATGAATTCTAGAAAAAGAAAAACAGTGAAGAAACGTAGAGGGGGTAAAGTATTTGCAATATTACTCTCCCTTATTATATTTCTGGCTCTGATTGTTTTTGGTATTGTGATGGTAGGACGACACGTTATTTCCAGTCAAACAGATAATATTGCAGCAAAATTTATACCAGATTCTCAAAACTTAACGGACGCAGCGGATCAAATTGGTTCGGCTACTCCGTCAGCTATTGCAAGCAAATTAAATGAGAATTCGGATACTATCAAGAGTCAATCGCAGGGATTAATCAATTCGGCAAAAGCGACGAGTACTGACACAAAGCTGACCTATACTTTAGAATCTTCTAAGCTTAATAAAGCAACCGTTGGTGCCCTTTTACTTGCAAGTGGTGATCAAGTTAAGGACGTTGCAGATAAAGTCTTAGACTCAATGAAGAAGGCTGGAGTGGCTCAACCCAAACTGCAAATTGATTTGACAGATGACAAGGGAAATATAATCAAAACTCTGGATTACAGTGCCTAACAACATTGATTTAGAATAAAAACAACATTTACTTAATTAAATGTTGTTTTTTTGTGCCTTAAGTGATAGAATATTCTAAATAATTATTTAATTAGGAGGAAAATTATGAAACTCTCAGAAGAAGTCCGTCCCGGAGCAAACAGATACGTGAGTGGTCAAGGAATTTTGCAGGATTTAGAAGCTTACCTTGCGCCATTTAAGGAACTTGCCGTGATTACTGGCGAGAAATCATTTCAAGTTTTTCAAGATTTTTATCCTAAAACTCTTTCTTATCCTATTTTTCATTATGACGGCACAGCATCTGTTGAAAACGGGAAAAAGCTAGCCAAAGAAATCGGTAATGTTGAGGCTATTCTTGCGATAGGGGGCGGGCGTTTGATTGATACTTGTAAAGTAGTGGCACAAGAGCTTGATTGTGAGTTGATAATTATTCCTACTTTAGTATCGAATTGTGCACCTTATACACCAGTTGCTGCGCTTTATCATTCAGACCATACTTTTGATAAAGTCGGATACTTAAATAAAGTCAGTCATTTGACCTTGGTGGATTATGACTTTTTGTTAGCGACTCCCTATGATTATTTCGTTGCTGGAATTGGCGATACACTCGCAAAATGGTATGAAATGGAAGGCATTATTCGTCAAGTCCCCCAAGAAGAACTGTCAGCTTCTGTTCGTTTAGGTTTTGTCAGTGCCAAAGAAATTTTTAAAATATTATTTGCAGATTCAAAGGCGGCTTTGGCGGATTTAAGTAAGCAAAAAGTAAGTCCAGCTTTTGGACGTATTGTAGACACAATCATTGAACTTTCGGGCACGGTGGGCGGATTTGCTGGGACTTATGGGCGGATGTCAGGTGCTCACGCGCTCCATAATGGACTTTCGCTTTGTCCAGAAACCCACGCTATTTTACATGGTTCAAAAGTTGCTTATGGTGTTTTAGTTCAATTGGCTTATACAAGGGACTATTTAGAAATTGAGAAACTATTACCTTTCTATCGAGAAAACCATTTGCCTGCTTCTTTAGCAGAAATAAATTTATCCAATCCTAATTTGAAAAAACTGAAAGAAGCGGCAGAATTTGCAGCGAGTCCTGTTGAATCTTATCGCTTAATTGATGAAAAAGTGAGCGGGGAAAAAATAATCTCAGCGATAAAAGTACTGGAAAGCTTGGTCAGTAAAAAATAATTACTGAAAGTTCTGTCAGTAAATACAAAGTTACTGACCAGATTTTTGATTTTTGAATTAAAAATCTAATGAGGAAAAAAATAATGACGATAAGTTTACAACAACTCAAATATTTTATTGAAGTGGCTAAGATTGGCTCAATCAATCAGGCAGCTGAGATTCTCTATATTACACAGCCTAGTCTATCAAAGTCAATTAAAGACATTGAAATAGAAGTAGGATTGCCCCTTTTACAACGTTCAAGCAAAGGAATTTCGCTGACCGCAGAAGGAACCGAGTTTTTAGGTTATGCTAGACAAGTTGTTGAACAATCTGATTTATTGGAAGCGCGGTGGTTGGACAAAAAGCCATCAAGAAAACTGTGTGCCATCTCGACACAGCACTATGCTTTTGCCGTCAATGCTTTTGTAAATATGGTTAAAAAAACAGAAAGTCAAGGAATTGACGAATACGAATATACTTTACGAGAGGCCCGTACTTATGAAATTATAGAAGATGTGAAGGCCTTGCGCAGTGAACTTGGCATTCTTTACAAAAATTCTTATAACGCAAATGTAATTGACAAAATTTTAAAAGAAAATCGGCTAACCTTTCATTCCTTGTTTTTGGCTGAGCCTCATATTTTCGTAAGTTCGACCAATCCCTTAGCTGACCGACAATTTGTAAGCTTAGAAGATTTAGAAAAATTTCCACGCTTGTCTTATGAGCAAGGCGAGCATAATTCTTTCTATTTTTCTGAAGAGATTTTATCGACTGTTTACGCTAAAAAAGACATAAAAGTGGGAGATCGAGCCACAATTTTTAATCTAATGATTGGCTTAAATGGTTATACCATTTCAACAGGTATTGTCAGTCAGGATTTAAATGGTGATAATATTGTCGCTATTCCTTTAGCAGTTGACGATAATATAGAAATTGGCTGGATTTCACTCAATGATTTTCAACTAACCAGACAAGCTGAACTCTATATCAAAGAATTAGAAGAGATTGTTCATCCCTTTGATATTCGTGAGAGTAAAAAAAATATTGACGATTAATCAAATCTTTTCTGTCAGTAATTTTTTACTGACGGAAAGGAGTCATCAAAGAATCGCTCACTTTGCTAGTAAAAATGATACCTGTCGTTACTGACAGGCTTTTTTATGATATAATCAAAAGTAATATAAGAGAAATTAGGGCAAAAAATGGCAGACTTCATCGCACAAAATTTAAGTAAATCAGTTGGTGAAAAAACGGTTTTCAATTCGATCAATTTCATCATTCATGATCTTGATCGAATTGGACTTCTAGGAGTAAATGGAACAGGTAAAACAACACTCTTAAATGTTATTTCAGGACTTTCTGGTTTTGATGGAGATAAATCGCCTTTTGACCATCCACAAAATTACAAAATTACTTATTTAACTCAAGAACCAGATTTTAATCCCAAAGCAAGTATTTTAGATAGTGTTTTAGATGATTCACTTCCACAAATGAGGGCAATTAAAAACTATGAAGCGGCGCTTTTGGATTTTGAAAATTTGTCTAAATTAGAGCGTGCTCAGTCAGAAATGGATGCCTTGAATGCATGGCAAGTAGAAGCAGATGTCAAAACAATTTTAACTAAACTTCAACTTCCAGAAGCTACAACAATCATTGAAAGTCTTTCTGGTGGACAAAAAAGACGTGTTCAATTGGCTCAAGCTTTAGTCAATGATTCAGATTTGTTATTACTTGATGAACCAACCAACCACCTTGATGTTGAGACCATTGCTTGGTTACAAAATTATCTAAAAAATTCTCGAAGAACAGTTCTTTTTGTGACCCATGACCGTTATTTTTTGGATAATGTTGCAACACGAATTTTTGAGCTTGAAGATGCCGGATTAAAAGAGTATCAAGGAAATTATCAAGATTATTTAGCAAAAAAAGCAGAAGATGAAGAACGTGAAGCCGCAGCGAGTCATAAAGCCAAACAACTTTACCAGTCCGAATTAACTTGGATTCGTAAATCACCACAAGCTCGGGCAACCAAACAACAGGCACGTATTGACCGCTTTGAAGACCTCAAAGATTCAATGAAAACTTCAAAAAATCAAGAGGATTTGGAATTAAATATTGCTTCAAGTCGTTTAGGTAAAAAAGTGATTAATTTTAAGAATGCAGGATTTTCTTACCCAGACCGACAAATTTTCAGCAATTTTGATTTAATTGTTCAACCTCATTCGCGCTTAGGGATTGTTGGGGATAATGGCGTTGGAAAATCAACACTCCTCAATGTCATTGCTGGAGAATTAGAATTAACTGAAGGGCTTTTAGAAATTGGGGAAACCGTCAAAATTGGTTATTTCAGTCAAGAAATTCGCGGACTTGATGAAAATAAACGCATGATAAATTTCCTTGAAGAAGTGGCTTCGGCTGCTCATAATAATAGTGGCGAAAATATTTCAATTGTTAATCTGTTAGAGCAATTTCTCTTTCCAAGAAGTAGCCACGGAACACTCATTTCTAAACTTTCTGGTGGTGAGAAAAAACGACTCTATTTACTAAAGATTTTACTATTACAACCTAATGTGCTTTTACTTGACGAACCAACCAATGACTTGGATATTGCAACATTAACCGTACTTGAAAATTTCCTAGGCTCTTTCCCTGGTGCTGTTTTGACCGTTTCACATGACCGTTATTTCCAAGACAAAGTAAGTAATGAATTACTTGCCTTTGAAAATGGAGAAATCAACCATTATTTTGGTGCTTACAGTGACTATTTAGCGGTCAAAATGGAAGAAAAAATTGCTGACAAAGCTGTCAGTAAAACTGAAAGTCCCGTAATTGCTGACAAAAGAGAAAATACGGACAAAGCCAAACTGACTTATATGGAAAAGAAAGAATGGGAAACCATTGAAAGTCAAATTGCTGAAATTGAAGAACGAATTTCTGAGATTGACACAGAAATGAATGAAAATGGTTCTAATACAGAACTCTTACTTGACTTACAAAAAGAATTAGACAATAAAACAAAAGAGCTTGAAGAAAAATATGAACGTTGGGAATATCTATCAGAAAGGGCCGACTAAAAGATTATGACGACACAAGAACTTATTGAAACCTTACAAAAATTTCCACCAGAAGCAACTGTAAAAATCATTCAAAATGATATCAGTGGAGACCGATTTTTTGATGTTAATACAGTAGAAAATCTTGCTAGAGTCCGTGTTACCACTGCAGGAGTTGAAACTGTAGAAACCGTGATTATCGGGATTTAGTCACAGGAGGAAGTTAAATGTTAAAAATTGGAATCATGGGTGCTGCTAAGATTGTTCCCCGATTTGTAGCAGGTGTAAAAGAAAGTGGGCAAGCAGAAGTTATCGGAATTGCTGCCAGAAATAAAGAAAAAGCAGAAAAAGCCGCTTTGGATTTAGGAATTCCAGAAGTTTATGATGATTATGTAAGTTTAGTAAAGGCAGAAGAAATTGACTTAATCTATATTCCACTTATCAATAAACAACATTATCCTCAAGCAAAGCTGGCCCTAGAAGCAGGTAAAAGTGTGCTTCTTGAAAAACCATTTACCTTAACGCTTAAAGAGTCTCAAGAGTTATTTAAGATTGCAAATGAAAAAAATCTTTTTTTGATGGAAGCCCAAAAATCTGTTTTTCTTCCTGTGATGACCAAAATCAAAAAATGGCTTGATGCCAATGAGATTGGTAAAGTATCTCGCCTTGCAATTAACGATTTTAGACCTCATACCAACCGTGAGAGTTGGGCTTTAGATCTAAAAGAAGGTGGCGGAGCCTTTATCATGCATGCCAGCTATCCACTCTCCGTGCTACAATTTTTATTTGGAACAGGTTTTGATGAAGCAAAAGGAATTTACTGGTCCCCTGAAGAAAATAAAGCAGATTTAGATTACGAAATTCTTTTGAAAAAAGAAGAAATTATGATTAATATCTCGCTTACCACCCGTTTGGATAAAGCAAATACTTTTGTAATTTACGGGGAAAAAGGAGAAATTTCTGTTCCAAATTATTGGAAATCAAATCAAGCAAGTCTCATTAGAAATGATGGAATGATTGAAGAGTTTTCACATCCAATGTCAAGTGAATTCAGTTATGAGATTGATGAAATCGCGGAACTTATCAATAGTGGTAAGAAAAAAAGTGAAAAACTTTCTCCTGAAATGACAATGACGACTGTTAAAATTGTAGAAGATCTATACCAAGAATGGTTTGGAAAAGATTGGCCAAATATAAAATAAAAACACTAGCTTATCTAGTGTTTTTTCTTAAAAATTTAAATTTTCCTTTGAAACGTTGTAAGGCCAAATAACGTTCACGTGCCTTGTGCATCGCTTGATAACGTTTAGGGTCTTTTTTATAGTATTGTTGATGATATTCTTCAGCTGGCCAAAAAGTTTTAGCTTCTTCAATAGGAACAACTATTGGTTTGTCCCAAATTCCAGATTTTTCTAAGGCGATTTTACTTTTTTGAGCAGCAGTTTTTTGTTCTTCACTTTCAACAAAAATTACTGGACGGTAATTTGCGCCTCGGTCATAAATTTGACCGTCAGCATCGGTTGGGTCAATCAAAGACCAATAAATATCTAAAAGTTCATCATAAGAAATTAGTTCATTATCAAATAAAATTTCAACGGCCTCTGTATGACCAGAAGCTTTTGAGAGAACTTGGTCATAAGTAGGATATTCGATCTGTCCTCCTGTATAGCCGCTTGTTACAGCTAAAATACCTGAACGTTCTTCGAAAGGTTCAACCATACACCAAAAACAACCACCAGCAAAAATAGCTCTTTCTGTACTCATCTTACACCTCCATTTGCTCTAAATTAATTATATCATGTGAAAAAATTGCCGCCTCATCATTTGACTCGAATTTTAAAAATTTTGAATTTGGCTTTTTTGTGATAGTAAAGTAAAAAAATGGGTGGTAATGTTTAAAATCATTGATTTTGAGGGCTAATAAAAGATAACTAACTCAAAAACTAACCAAGCAAAGAAAAAGTGTATATAAAAAGTCACTGGTAATAATAACTAGTAATTTTTTATTTAGTGAATTTTGGTATATAAATATATTATTATGCTTTCGTAGAAGTTAAAGGACGGTAGCTAATCTATCAAGGAGGTAATGGCTATGCAAAAATTCATGGGTACTTCTCCCAAAATACAGAAAGGCGAAAAATTTGTTTGTTTATCAGGCGTTAATGTTGGTGATTGCATTTGCAAGAATAACTTTATCTAATAAAAATGAAATATATAGAAGTGTAGGGCATACAATTTAAATTTGAAAAATAGCTAAAAAAATGTATAATATAAAGTACATGAAACATTGTCACTTGATTATAATCAAGTGAAAATACAAATTTGTTAGATACTATTCTTAGTATCAGTGACTTTTAAAGAGTTGTATGGTACTCTCTAGGACTATCTTGTAGTATAAAATGAAAAAGACTCCGAAAAATTAAGGTTTTTCGGAGTCTTTTGTGTCTTATTTTCCCTAACAGTCGTCTATTTATGTCGCTCGTATTATTAAATAGTAACTTATACTTACTTAAATATATTATTTTGAAAATCAAATTATTTAATATTTAACCAAGTATAGGCATTTATAAGTGTTTTCATATCAATAACATCACAAAGCTTTCGGGAAAACCTTAATTTTTCGTAAAATAAAAAATTAAAATTAAAATTGAATTTTGAAAGGATTTGAGATGGATAGAAATGACTTTTATGGGAGAATAAAAAAACTTGCAGAAGCTTCAGATAAATCTTTTAATCAAATTGAGAAGGAACTAGGATACTCTAGAAATGCATTAAGTAACTATAAAGGTAAAACGATGCCTTCTGCAATCCGATTATTAGAATTATCTGAGTACTTTGATGTCACTCCTAGATATTTGATGGGACTGGATGAAATTTATTTTAAAGAAAAGAGTGAAGATAGTCTTACTGAGTTTATTTTTGAAAATTTAAATAAAAAACAAAAACTCGAAATGTGTAGACTATCTCAAGGCTGGTTAGTACATGAAATGAAAATTAATCCAGAAATTACTAACTAAAAAATGAGGAATGTGCGTAATATAAAATATAAAGGAGAGACATTTTGAACAAAAAAAGCTATTTAGCATTATTTAGTACTATGATATTATCATTACCATTGATTGCTACATCAGTAGAAGCGTATGAGTTATCTATAAATTCAGTAACAGCAAATAATGAGAAACAGTTAGAGGATAATCAGGAAGAGAGTATCAAGAGATTGAGTACAGAAGGGAGTACTGACCTTTCTAATTCTACGGGGAGTCAGAAAAATTCTAATTTTGATAAATCAAAAAGTGATGTAGAAATTTTGGAAGAGACTTCCTCAAATAAGAAAGAAGAAAAGGGAAGAGATAGTACTCTTCCTGACAATCAAAACAACAGCAATAATAAAAGTACAACGGAACAACCGAATATTTCATCTCGTTTATATACAGGCTCACCTTTTGAACAAGGAAAAGTTGGAGTGAAAACATCTTATTCTAATGGATGGGGAGAAGGTGATAGTACAATTAGATTAATTGGCTCTGCTCAAACAGCAAATTTCCGTGCTTCAATGAAAAAGGTCGTACAGTCAGATCCGGATCAACGTTATATATTAGTAGGATTTCGTGTAGCAAAAGCATCAAATACTACTGGTAAACTGTTTGATTATGATAAGATTATTTCAAGAATATATTATGATACTTCGAATCGGACTGGAGATGTACTCTCTACTGGAAATTATTCGGATGAATTTTCTAGTGAGGCTCTGAGTGGAACAGATTATCAAGTTTCAGATTATATATACCATGATGAAAAAAAAGGAGTAGATTATACTTTTACCAATTCCTTTAGAGATAGCAATAAAACTTTTGGAATTGAAGCTATGATTCCAACTGTTTCAGACGCATATGATGTGTCTGAGCGCATAGCTATCCAAGCTCTTGTAAAAGATACGCGAAACAACAATAGTATAAGTGCTTGGAATCTGGCGGATTTATATAAATATACTTCTTTTGAAGGAGTGCATAATGCAGAATTACAAGTTAAAGATACCGAGATAAGCCAAAATAGCATATGGGATCCTAGAGATAATTTTATTTCGGGAACTAAGTTTAATGGAACAGAATTTATAAACATGGGACAAACCGTCAAGACTTCAGGTACAGTTGATACAAGTAATCCTGGAAATTATCCAATAGAGTACTCATTTGAAGAGAAGCAGTCTGGAACGATAGCAACAATAAAAGCCATAGCAAATATTAAGGTTATCGCAAACTTAGAAACAATTAAGGCACATGATATTACTATTTATAGAGGTGAGAGTTGGGAGCCAAAAGATTCTTTTGACAGTGCAACAGATATAAAAGGTAATTCGATTGATTTAAATTCTGGAGTTATTATTAGTGGTGCGAACAAAGTAGATACTAACAAAGTTGGGACATATATTGTTACATATAGCAGCGGGAGTGCTAAACAAGATGTGACTATAACTGTTAAAGACAAACAGACGGCAGTTAACGTGCACGACTCAAGCATTTATGTTGGGGATACTTGGAAATCGGAAGATAACTTTGACTCTGCCCTTGATAAAGATGGCAATAAAGTTGATTTCAGTCAACTCACAGTAGATGAATCAAAAGTGGATACCACAACAGCCGGCGTTTATGAAATAACCTACACTTATGGTGGTGTGACAAGCATTGCGAAATTGACTGTTAAAGGTAAACAGACAGCAGTTAACGTGCACGACTCAAGCATTTATGTTGGGGATACTTGGAAATCGGAAGATAACTTTGACTCTGCCCTTGATAAAGATGGCAATAAAGTTGATTTCAGTCAACTCACAGTAGATGAATCAAAAGTGGATACCACAACAGCCGGCGTTTATGAAATAACCTACACTTATGGTGGTGTGACAAGCATTGCGAAATTGACTGTTAAAGGTAAACAGACAGCAGTTAACGTGCACGACTCAAGCATTTATGTTGGGGATACTTGGAAATCGGAAGATAACTTTGACTCTGCCCTTGA